>NZ_JBBAKG010000024.1:23299-76860 GCF_040403615.1 Haliscomenobacter sp.
GTGGTGCTTTCAACCTCAGCACAAATTTAACTCCTCACAAATAAAAAAAGCCCAATCCAATATGAGTTGGAAGAACGTTTTTATTTTGCTATCGCTTTTAACGTTTTTTGCAAGCTGTAAGTCTGATAAACGAGACGATTTGCCAGATGTGTCGGGCATTTCACCCATCAAATTGAAAATCCGAAGCTTCGAGCAAGATTTGTTCCAGTTGGATACCAACCAAATCGCGACTGCTTTACCCCAACTTAAGGCAAAATATGGTGAATTTGCCCGGATTTTTTTTGACCAAATCCTGAATGCTTCCTCGAAAGAGGTCGCACCAGAAGGAGAGGCTGCATTTGTCAAAGGCTTTATCGCCCATCCGGCGTTGCGCAAACTTTACGATACTTGTGCTGTGCTTTATCCCGAATTGCCCAAGGCTACGCTGAACCAATTGGAAGAAGCCATGCGTTACTACAAGTATTACTTCCCTGAGCGAAAAATACCAAGCATTACTACTTTTGTCTCTGAATACACCGTTGGCAATTTTGTATATGGCAACAACGACCTGGCAATTGGATTGGATTTTTTTCTGGGTGAAAAATACCCTTACCTGAATTTCAATCCCGATAATCCAAACTTTTCGCAATACCTGACGCGCAGTTTCAACAAAGAACACCTTTCGGTTAAAACCTTGTTGCCCCTTGTCAATGATCTCGTGGGGGAAGCCCCTCCGGGAGAAAACCTGCTGGATTACATGATCCACAACGGCAAAAAAATGTACCTACTGGATCATTTGTTGCCTTACGCTGCGGATACTGCAAAGATGGAGGTTTCTGCGCTGCAATGGAAGTGGCTGAATGAAAATGAAAGCAGCATTTGGGCGTTTTTTTTACAACAAAACCTACTTTACAACACCGATTGGCAAAAGATTCGGAAATTTGTAGAGTACAGCCCCAATTCACCCGGTATGCCTGCCGAAGCCCCTGGTCGCAGCGGCGATTGGTTGGGTTGGCAAATTATTAAAGCCTACATGGAGCAAAACCCGACTACCCAGATGAAAGACTTGCTCAAACTGAAAGATAGTCAGGTCATTTTACGACAAGCCAGGTACAAACCCAAACTTTAGGAACCAAAGTATTCCAGCAACCACAATCAATAGCAACATGAAACGCGCCATTCCATTAGTTGATCTTTCTCAATTCATCAAGGGCAGTGCTGCCGAACGTAGCGCTTTTGTAAAAGAACTCGGTGATGCTTTCCACAATATCGGCTTTGTGGGAGTGGTCAATCACGGCATTTCCAAAGCCTTGATCGATGACTTTTACGCAGCATCCAAGGGCTTTTTTGCCTTGCCCGAGGAGACCAAGAAAAAATACGAAATCCCCGGTATGGCTGGGCAACGCGGATATACCTCCTTTGGCAAAGAACACGCCAAACAATCACAAGTTGCTGATTTGAAAGAGTTTTTTCAAATCGGGCAGGAGGTACCCATCGGGCATCCCGCCAAATCGCGCTATCCTGACAATGTACAAGTCATGGAAGCGCCAGATTTTGCCGATTTGGGCAGCCAGCTTTACCGCGCTTTTGAAAATACGGGATCGCAATTGTTGAAAGCCATTGCCATTCACCTCGATTTGGGTGAGGCTTATTTTGAGCCGCGAATCTCTTACGGCAATAGCATTTTGCGGTCTATTTTTTATCCGCCGATTACACAGGAACCAGCATCAGCGATCCGGGCAGAGCAGCACGAAGACATCAACCTGATCACCTTGTTGGTAGGGGCATCGGCAGGTGGACTGGAATTGCTGAACATGGAAGACGAATGGATGGCGATTGTACCGGAAGAAGATGAAATCGTGATCAACGTGGGAGACATGCTCCAACGGCTGACCAACAACTATTTGAGATCAACCACTCACCGCGTGGTCAACCCGCCCAAAACGGAGTGGCACTTGCCCCGCTTGTCGATTCCCTTCTTCCTGCATCCGGTTAGTGAGATGGATTTGAGTTGTTTGCCTTCCTGCGTAACCAACGATAACCCATTGCATTACGCGCCAATTACCGCAGGAGAATACCTGGACGAACGCTTGCGCGAAATTGGGTTGAAAAAATAATGCAGTACAAAAAATGCCCGTTCCAAGGTAACGTTGTGCCTGTTTGAACGGATTTTTTCTGATCTTACTGCTTATTTTTTTGTACCTTTCGGGCTGTCAAAAGAAAGAATGATCATTCAATAAAAAAAGATCGTCATGAAAACAATGATGTTGTTTTTAGGTGCACTTGGCGGATCGGAAGTCCTACTGATTTTCTTTGCGATCCTGCTTTTATTTGGTGGCAGAAAAATTCCAGAACTGATGCGAGGTATTGGCAAAGGTATCCGTGAGTTTAATGCAGCCAAATCAACCATCGAAACTGAGCTGAAAGAAGGAATACGCGATGCTGAGAATAAAGCACAGCAGACTCCTACTTCCACTATCGAAGGTCCACGCCCTTAAGGGTGTTAAAAGTTTACAGTTGAAGTGTTGAAAAGATGTCCTGGCAACTCCCTGAAGTGAAGCCACCGCGTGGGTATCTTTTCAACATTTCAACCCTAAACTTTTCTATTAAAAAGTACTTGTCACCGCAAAGCGGAATCCACTAAAGGCTGGCTCCAGCCTGCATATCCCTCCGGTACACACCACTCCTTCCACTTGCTTGACGTAACTCAGTGAAAAACGGTTCGATTTGATGGTGTAAAACACGTCCAAACGCGGGTAATACAAGGCTTTGCGTTGCCCATTTTCAACCGGACTGGCTACACCAGGTACGGCATTGAACATACAAGCTGCCGCAAAAGTCCAGTGCGGCGCCAGGGTATATTCGGATTGAATCCAGGCCCAAGATCCAAAATCAGCACCCAATTTCGCTTTGGCATCCTGCTGCATGTACAGGTACTGCATTTCGATGCGCAGTAATTTGCGTGGGGTGAATTTGTATTGGTATTCAAAAAATGGGGTAATGGTGCGCACCAAAGGCACATTTGGCTTTACTTCAAAAACTTCCTGGTTGTATTCTTGCCGC
The DNA here is from genome assembly GCF_040403615.1 of Haliscomenobacter sp. Lineage (NCBI taxonomy): Bacteria > Pseudomonadati > Bacteroidota > Saprospiria > Saprospirales > Haliscomenobacteraceae > Haliscomenobacter > Haliscomenobacter sp. Next base: position 26,342 of record NZ_JBBAKG010000024.1, read on the forward strand.
TGTACCCCTGCGATAATGGTGGTATTTCGCTTGATTTTCAAGGTCATTTCCGCATACAGCTCGCGGTAAAGCAGCACATTGTCCAGGTTTTGGATATTCGATACATTGACATTGAAGTTCAGTTTTTTGCTGGGTGCATAGCGGATATCGGCCTGAAACGACAATTCTCCCAAAAACTGAGTGGCGGAATTGTACCGGGAAGTAAGGCGGTAGGTATTGGAACGCGCCATCGGGGGAATAAAATTCAGGGTTCCCCGGTTGGCTTGTTCCTGTGGGCGGGTACGCCAAGAAAAATTCTGGGTGCGCTTGCCTTCCAGGCTGACTCCAAAGTGTTCGCCAGCGTAGCTCAAATTGGTGTACCATACCGAACCCGCTTTTTGAATGAACCGATCGCCAGTGATGGTATCCTGATTGATGATGGTTTGGGCAAAGGGATCATTTTGCGCATCTGGAGTTTTGTAAGCGCCCTCAAGATACCAGGACCAAGGGCCATTGCTCAAGGTATTGTACGCTGTAAATGCATAGGCATTGTACTTGGGGATAAAAATATCCTCCTTGCGGTAAGTATTCAATGAAGAGACCAGGGAGTTCATGGCCTGATCGTCTAGCGTCCGGTTTACAATGCCCATTCCGGGAGCAAGGGACCAGGCGCCTTCCTCTTCAGAACTGATGAATCCCTCAATGTTGATGCCCTTGATGATGGAGCGGTAACTGCTGAATTGCTGCCGTTGCTTGCCAGTGAAGGCCTTTACTTTCCAGTTGGTGCCCAGGCTGTAATCCAGTCGCAAGCCAATCAAGGCATTGTCGATCAGCAAGGGCCTTTCTTCAAATGCCCTGAATATGATGCCACTCCCGATCTGGTCATAAATGTAGCCGGCAGTAATGCCCAGTTTGTCCACCTGCTTTTTGATGTACCACATGCCGATGCCCTGATCGGAATACGAATCGGTTGGATTGAGCAGATTGGAGTTGTTAAAGGCATCAAAACGCAGTCCAAAATCGAAGCCCCAATTGCTGTAGTTGAGATTGAGCCAGGCTTCGGCTCCATATTTTTGCCGGTCGTATTGGGGCGTATTGGCCGCCCCGATCAACGAATCCCGGATAAAGAAATTGGCGTTGGTTTGCAGGTTGCCCGAAAGCTGCCCTCCCGAAGGGGGCGTATCCGTCTGCGCATTGGTCAGTAAGGGCAGCAGCAATGCTAATATTATCCCGAATGGAATGCTTAATCGGTTCATTTGGAATTGTCTTGAGAATGACTTAATTAGGGTATGGCTTAGCGGCGTTGTCAAAAAGCCGCTAATTTTACGCATCAAACTTAATAAAAACACGCGCTATGAAAATAATGAAATTCGGGATGTTCGCCGCCGCGACGCTTTTGACGATTGTGCTTGCAGCACAAAGTGGCAAAACCTTGCCCGACGCCACTGTCAAAACCCTAGATGGGAAGAGCGTGCAGATCAAAAGTTATGTGGGGAAAGGGAAAATCACTGTCCTGAGTTTTTGGGCCACCTGGTGCGCTCCTTGCAAACGCGAAATGGATGCCATTGCGGAAGTTTATGGCGATTGGAAAGACAATTACAATGTACAGCTTCTGGCAGTAACCATCGATACCCAACGGGATCTCGCCAAAGTAAAGCCAATGGTGGCCACCAAAGGTTGGGAATACACCATCTTGAGCGATGCTGCCAACCAGTTGAAAAATTCCCTGAATTTTCAAACCATTCCCCAAACTTACCTGATCGATCAAAAGGGAAACATTGTGTACGAACACACGGGGTACAATCCAGGGGATGAATTGGATTTGGAAGAGAAAATCAAGGCATTGGTGAAGAAGTAGGCTTAACAAGAATCATTTCGTATTTTTAAAATACGAAATGATTCTTGGTCTTATGCTAAACCGCGCCCAAATATTTCATTCTCCGAAAATGAGAACCCAATGCCTCAGTCATGGAGTCGTAACACTTGTAATCGATTCCGTGTTGGGCGCAAATTTTCTCTACGATAAGGTGCAACTTGGGGTAATGCACGTGGCTGATGTTGGGAAACAGGTGGTGTTCTACCTGGAAATTCAAGCCACCACAGATCCAGCTTACAATTTTATTTTTGGGCGCAAAATTGGCCGTAGTGCAAAGCTGGTGAATGGCCCATTCGTTTTCTACACTTAAATCACGTTCGGTAGCATCCTCAAATTCAGTTACTTCTACGATGTGTGCCAACTGGAATACCATCGCCAGTACCAATCCACAGGCCATCGAGGCCAACAAATAACCAGCCAGAAAAACGATAAACTTGGGCACAAACAGAATGGGGATAACCAGGTAAATCAACACATACATGGCTTTGGACAACCAAAACACGAAGTGCTCCTTGAAATTGAAATCATGGATGGAGGTACCTTTGACTTCCTTGCTAAAGTATTTCTCAAAATCATTCATAAATACCCAACCCAGGTAAGAAATGGCGTACAAGGCCATGCAATACAGGTGTTGAAATCGATGAATGCCCATCTTTTGCTGAGTAGGCGCCAAACGCAATAATTTGGTTTGCAGAATGTCCGCATCGACCCCATCAATGTTGGTAAAAGTATGGTGTACAACGTTGTGCTTCGTTTTCCAGAAAAAAGCATTCGCCCCCAGAAAATTAAAAGTATAACCCAGGATGCTGTTGATGGTCTTGTTGTTGGAATAACTGCTGTGGCAGGCATCGTGGCACACGTTGAACCCGAGTAAGGCCCAATTGAATCCAAACAGCAGCGATAGCACGACACCCAAAACGATGGATTGGGGCGTAAAAAATACCAGTTGAACATAAAGATAAACCCAGGAAGCAAAAAGAATAATCGTTTTTGAATACAAACGAAAATCTCCTTTCGGACTGATTTTATGATCGTTAAAGTATTGCTGGACTTCTTCGCGGAGTATAGTATAGAACTTTGCCGTAGGGCGAAAAGTGACTTTATTCATTGAGTTGTCAAGAAACTGATGATGGAATGGTTTGATAGATAGGGCTCTAGAATGTAGAACGTTCAATTCACTTGTAAAAATGAATTAAAAATCAAAGATAAACACATCTCAGCGGTAATCAAAATTAATGTCGCATGATTTAGATTACTTTCGCTCAGCCAATTGGGCAATTTTGCGCTGCAAAACTTCCGGAGGAAAAAACAAGATCAATTCCACCCGGCGGTTGCGCGATTGCCCTACTGAAGTTTCATTGGACGACGCTGGATCAAACTCGCCTCTTCCAGCGGCCAGTACTCGATTGGGACTCAGCTCGTGGGCATCCACCAGGGTACGCACAACTGTTGCCGCTCTAAGGGAAGTAAAATCCCAACTGTCCTGGTTTTTGCGCGAAACAGCCTGGTTGTCGGTATGCCCCAGTACTTGAACCAATAAACGCGGTTGTACATTCAACAAGCCGCCAATAATTTTCAATACCGCCTGTCCGGTAGGTTCAATCCGATTCACGACGCCTGATTTGAACAATAGGGATTCAACCAAGGCTACTACAATTTGGCCATTTTTAACCTCTACGGAATATTGAGCAACCGGAAATTTGGCCAAAGAATCTTGAAATACTTTGGCAATTTGCTGAATTTCTTCCTGCTGTTGCTTCATCGCGTCCCGGATGGCTGCCAGTTGATTTTCCAGGGTACTGATCTGGTCATTTTTGGATTTCAAGGCATCGCCCAAAGAAGTCTGGTTGCTGAGCGCCTGGTTTTGTGCCTTATCCAGTTCTTCTTCCAATTCATCCAGGCGCTGGAGATACTTGTCCTGGGTGGCCAGCAAGGCATTGTTTTCGCCTTTGCGTTCCGCAATTTGCAATTGCATGCGGGTGATTTCATCCCGACTGTTGTGCAATTGCTCATTCAGCGTGCCAATCTCCGTTTTGAAAGATTGCTGCATAGCCAACACTTTTTTATTGGAGACGCCACAACTGGAAAGGAAGCCCAGCATCAAGAGCGCCGAGCAGAAGTAAATGTATTGCATTGACTTGAGTAGTTGAAGGAATGAGGACACTTCGGCTACGCTCAGCGCCCGGTCACTGAGCGTAGCCGAAGTGACCGGGCGCTGAGCGTAGCCGAAGTGTCCTCATTCAACAGGGTCTATTGTAAGCGGAAACTGGAAGCGCCAAGCATCCCGATATCCGTAAATACAGATACCAGATAAACGCCATCGCGCAGCTTTTCTTCGAGTTCGTGGCTGAAGCTCAAGCGTTGGGTTGCCGTAATGTTGACATCTTTGGCTTTTACGGCCAGCAAGTCCATGGTCGAGCCGTTCACTACTGCTTTGGCCTGGATGCCAGAACCCTGAATCGGCACCCCTTTGTCGTTGGTGATGACCAGGTAAAGTGGGCGCAGGCCCTGGTATTCCTGAGGTACTTCGATCAAATCAAAGGATACTTTCACCCTTCTGGCTTTGCCCGAAGATGCAGTTGCTTTTGGTTTGCGGGCTTCTACTTCTACCTGAAAACCAGAAGCTTTGAAGTTGGCCAAAGTCAGCCGCTTCAGTTCGCTTTGCATGGTTTTGTTGAGGTTGCCCAAGGAGGTATTTTCGGTGCGCACCACCGTCAGGTCGCGCTCCAACTGGCCGGTACGTTCTTTCAAGACCTGGTTTTCTTCCTGCAAGTCATTGATGACGGTTTCCAGGTTCGCTTTTTCAGCCAGTAATTGCTGGATTTCACCTTTCAAGCCATTGACTTCACTGAGGCGGTTGGTTTTGGTGGCTTTGATTTCTGCGTCTTTGCGCGACAAGGCGCTTTGTGCATCAGCCAAAGATCCTTGCAGGTTTTGGTTTTCTCCAGCAAGCGTTTGATAGTCATTTTCCAGGCTGTCTACTTGACGAGCAAGTTCGGTTTTGAGGTCAGCGAGTCCGCCTAGCTCTGCTTTCATGGCCTGGTTTGTGGATTGCAACTCGGTGGCTGCCTTTTTTTGTGAAAAGCCCCAAATGCCTACACCAATTGTGCCCAAACCGAGGAGGATAGCCAAAATGATCAAAGACCGTTTGGCGGTGTTGTTTTGATTGTTTTCCATGGTTGTTGTTCCCTTTTCGCTAAATATGACGCAAAAAATCACCTTACTTCCAGCCAGCTCATTACATCTGGATAGTTTTGACTTAGTCCTCCGGCGGTTTCGCGGCTGAGCCGGATGCCATTGAGGTAAGGTACAAGCTCAAAGGTAGCAAAACCCATTTGGTTGCTTAGTCTTCCCAGGGCAGTTTTTGCCTCAGCGTAACTATTATATCGGCCAATGGTATACAAATAGGTGTTGTTCGACAGCGATTTTTCAGATAAAGTATTTTTGTCCTGACTCAACAGAGGGCTTTGTAAAACACTGTTGCTCTTGCCAATCTGAATGCGGAAAACCAGCCCTTTCTCTTCGGTGTATCCCATCAGCCAAGGTGACACGGCGCTTTTGACAGGGATCTCACCCAGGCTACTCAACTGAAAACTGACCGTTTTGAACGTAGTGGTAAAATCTGCTGGTGGAGGGATGCTGCGCAATTGCAATGCGACAGGAGATACCCCGTTTCCGATCAAATAGTTTGCAAGATTTTCAGCGCTTTTCATTCCCCCATACAAACGGGAACTTACCGCCAATTCCTGACGTGAGGCAGCAGTGATGATCAAGGTCAATTGAGGATTTTTTTTCAGCACCTCAATTAAATCTTCCAACTGCTTTAGTTCTACACCCTGGCCCCACTGGCCGTCTTGGTTGAAGTAAAAAGGTTTTAGGTCAATTGTAGTGCCTCGCGAAGCGATCTCTACTCTTTCAGGAACCACTGGACTCCCATCTGGATTGCTGCGCCGAGGCTGGACCGTTTGAGTGCTTACAGGTGGTGGCGGCACAACAGGTGCCGACATCTCGCGAAGGTAGTCAAAAAAGTAGGCAGTGTAAATGTCGCGTTCGCCATACCCATCTTTGCGGGAGGAAGCAAAATAAGCCGTGTAACCGTCGCGAGAAAGTCTGAAGTGGGTATCGTCGGCTGCGGAATTGATGGGTAGCCCGAGGTTGTCGGGGTTGGTCCAGCGATTGATTTGGGGAATCAGCAAGGTGCGAAAAACATCAAAACCGCCAATACTTTGATCAGGTCGATTGGAACTAAAATACAAAATATTCCCCGTCCGAGCCAAGAAAGGAGTGGTTTCATCAAAAGCAGAATTGATGTCGGGACCCAGGTTGATTGGAGCGCTCCAACGGCCACGTACCGACACGGTTTTATATAAGTCCAGACCGCCATAGCCACCAGGCCTTTGGCTGGCAAAAATAACCATTGTATCGCCAATGAATTGAGCCGAACTCAACCCGGCAGTAGCCTCTACAGGCCCAATGAAGGGATCGGAAGAAAGCGTACGACTGCCCACCCGAAAGGTATCGATCAGGATTTCGCCCTGGGTGTACGAATTGCCCTTGAAATAAAACAGTGACTTGCCATTGGCATTGAAGTCGAGTAGTACTTCATGTTTGGGGCTATTGAGTAAGTAGTGCATGGCCTGAGGGGAGGTCCAGATGCCATTGTTGACCTGAGAAGTAAAAATGTCGCTGTAGAAACGGCCCATTACTTCGTCGGGCTGCCCAAAATTGTTGCGCGAGCCCCCTACATTACCCGGGCGTACGGAAGAAAAATAGATGCGGTTAGTAAAATTGGGACTCATGATGGGGGCAAACTCATCATAAGGGGTATTGACGGTATTGCCCAGGTTTTCGACTATGGCACGAGGGGCTTTGAATTGCAAGGCAAGCCCCCTGGCGCAACGCTGAATGTCTTCACGAATCGTAGTCCGGTTGGGGTGATTGGCCGGAATGGCTTTCAAGTACAATTTGTAATGATCGATGGCGCGGGTAAATTCATGCTGATCATGGTACACTTTGCCGAGGTAAAGCCAGGTTTCAGGGAAAGGCGATTTTTCTGATTCCAGAATAGTTCGCAGCATGGTCTCTGCTTCCTTGAGCTGGTTGAGTTGATAGCTGCACAACGCCAGCAAGAGTTTGGTCTCTTTGTCTTCCTGGCGGTTTTTCTTGATGCTGATCAAAACACTTTGCGCTGCCTGGTATTTGTTGAGGTAATAAAAATCGGTAGCCTTCTTTTTTTTGTCAGCGAGCGTTTCTTGTGCGAAGAGTCCCAGCGTGCAAAAAAAGAACAAAAGGGTACATGCGAGGTAGCGGTGCTGCATGGTCAATCGGTTTTGACTTTAAAACGTTAATGGATAAGCTTTATTTCAATATGGGACGCTTAGGACTTTTGGATAACAATCGCCATCAATTGCGGGTTGAAATGCATTGATTGAATCGATTAGAAAACAGAAAAACAATGAAGCGGAAATGATTCTGGATGTGACTATGTGGTTGGTAAGCCAAATTTACAGACTTGTGACAAGAGTAACAATAGTTATATACTTTTTTTTATTTATAACTTTGGTTGAAAAAGCAAAGTGGCCTTCAAGATCAGCTTGATGGCCACTTTTACTTTAACAAAGTTATACTGCCCGATCGGGTTCAAATCCTTCCAGATAATCCGCCACCCGCTTCAGGAATGACCCCCCGAGGAAGCCATCTACTACCCGGTGGTCATAAGACATGGAAAGAAACATCATGTGGCGTACGGCGATGATGTCACCATACTCCGTTTCCAGCACCGCTGGTTTTTTGCGAATGGCTCCAACTGCCAAAATGGCTACTTGTGGCTGATTGATAATGGGGGTGCCCATTACGTTGCCAAATGTACCCACGTTGGTGATGGTGAAAGTGCCACCCTGAATTTCTTCGGGTTTGAGTTGGTTGGCTCGCGCGCGATTGGCCAGGTCGTTGACCGACTTGGTGAGTCCAGCCAAATTGAGTTGGTCTGCTCCTTTGATTACCGGAACAATCAGGTTGCCGCTGGGCAACGCTGCGGCCATGCCGATGTTGACATCCTTGCGCACCACGATACTGGTGCCATCCACCGAGATATTGACCATTGGAAAGTCACGAATGGCGCGGGCTACTGCCTCAATAAAAACAGGCGTATAGGTTATTTTTTCGTTGTATTTTTTCTGAAAAACATCCTTGACCTTTTCGCGCCACTTCACGATGTTGGTCACGTCCACTTCCACAAAAGAGGTCACGTGTGGCGAAACCTGCTTTGACATCACCATGTGCTCGGCGATGAGCTTGCGCATGCGATCCATTTCGATGATCTCCACATTGCCGTCCAGGCTCACGGCAGGTGCAGTATAGGTTGGAGTGCTTTTGACTGGTTTTGCCGCAGGGCTGGTTTCCAGGCTTTCTTTGCGGTCTTCCAAATATGACAGAATGTCCTTTTTGGTTACGCGGCCTTGCATACCTGAACCGGCAATGTTTTCCAATTCGGTTAGGGTAATGTTTTCCTGTTGGGCGATGTTGCGCACCAGTGGAGAGTAAAAACGGCTGCCTTCTCCTTTTCCAATTGGTTGGAGACTAGGGCTTTCTACAATTACTGCCTCTTTGCCAATTGCTGCGGTGGGTATTTGACCATTGGCCTGCGGAGCAGGTTCGGCCAGGGCAGGAGAAGCTTTCGGTTCTGCGGCGCTACTTTCGGTTTCAATCAAAGCGATGACTTTGCCAATTGGAACGGTGTCGTTTTCGGCATACAGTACTTGCACCACTTTACCAGCTACGGGTGAGGGCACTTCAGAGTCCACTTTGTCCGTAGCGATCTCCACGATGGTTTCGTCCAATTCTATCTGGTCGCCTACATTTTTCACCCACTTCAGGATGGTGGCTTCCATGATGCTTTCCCCCATCTTGGGCATGATCAATTCGAACTGCGCCATGTCTTTCTGTTTCTTTTACCACCAGTCAATAACAAGCTGATGAAGCCAGTACAACTGCATAGTGGCAACGATTGCGTTTAATTTGGATTATTTGGTGCCACAAATTTATCCATATTTATCCAATAAGCGCTTATTTAAAGCAGCTTTAAGAATTGGCGGATCTGATTCAAAGCATGGATCGTGAAATACTGGATGTTTTTCTCCCGATCTTTGCCTGCCCGGATGCTGAAAGTTCGGGTATTTGTACCATTGCTCACCGCCATCCAGGCCAACCCTACGGGCTTGGTATCGGAACCGCCGCCTGGGCCAGCAATGCCAGAAATGGCAATGGCTACATCGGCAGATAGCACTTTTAATGCCCCTTCGGCCATTTCAATTACCGTTTGCTTGCTTACTGCGCCGTGAGTATCCAGGGTTTCTGGTTTTACACCCAATACGTTCATCTTAACCGCGTTGGAATAAGAAATCACACTGCCCAAAAAGTATTCCGAAGCGCCAGCAACCGAGGTTATGCGGTGTGCCAAATAGCCACCCGTACAACTTTCGGCAGTCGCCAGCGTCAAGCCGCGCTCTTTGAGCATATTACCGATCGCACCTTCCAGGGTATCTTTGTCGTATCCATAAATGATGTCGGCAAAGCGCTCTTTGAGGATTTCTGCTTTTTCATCCAGGATCTGGTGCAAGGCTGCTTCATCCATCCCGGTGCCGGTAATGCGCAGGCGAACCTGAGCAATGTGAGGCAAATAAGCCAGTTTGAACCCTTCTGGCAAGCCCTCTTCAAAATCTTCCAATTTTTCGGCAATATGGCTTTCGCCTTCTCCTACGGTCAGAATGGTGCGGTGCGCAATGGGTTGTCCAGGGAAGCGTTGTTTCAATTTGGGCAGTACTTCATGTTCCATCAGGTACTGCATCTCGTAGGGTACGCCGGGCATGGAGACGATAACTTTGCCTTCGTATTCCATCCACATTCCCGGAGCAGTTCCCATTTTGTTGGTCAAAATCTCGGCATTGGCGGGCATGTAGCATTGCAGTCTATGGGCTTCATTCATGGGGCGAGCCCATACTTCGAACATTTTTTTGATGCGCTCGAAAGTAGGGTCGTGAAAAACCATGTCCACGCCCATGTATTCTGCCAGGGCTTTTTTGGTGATGTCGTCTTTGGTGGGTCCCAAACCTCCGGTCATCAAAATTACATCGGCCTGTTCCATCGCTTCGCGCAAACCCGTATGAATGGCGGCCATGGTATCTCCTACCGAGATGACCGTTTCCACTCGGGCGCCAGCAAGATTGAGTTGTTGGCCCATCCAGGCCGAGTTGGTATCTACAATTTGACCGATCAGGATTTCGTCACCGACGGTTAAAATGGAAATTTTCATGGTGGTTTTTTTTAAAAGTTTTAGGGTTTTAAAACCCTAAAACCCTACTATACTCACTTCTTTCAAATCAAATGCCTCTTCTCCGCCTTCTTCATGCCTGATGAGCAGTTGTCCTGACGCTGAAACGCCGCTAATTTTGCCCCAAAATACGTCTCCATTTCTGCGTTGAAACAGCGTTGATTCCTGGAAACGGTATAAATAATGCAGGTATTCAGCATCCAGATTGGCAAACTGCCCTGCCTTGAGGCGAAGGTACATTGCCTCTAAGTGTTGACAAAGCAAAGGAATAAGTGAAGATAAATCATATTCTTTTCCATTTTCCAGTTGCAAAGAGCTGGGATTAGGAATATCTTTGGAAAAAATTGTCTGATTGACATTGATACCAACGCCGATTATTGAAGAGGTGATGGTGTTGCGACTCAGGCTGTTTTGAATCAAAATACCGCAGATTTTCCGTGTTCCAACGTAAATGTCGTTGGGCCATTTTACCCAAACGGGTTGATCGGGGATTAAAGCGGCGATGAAATGGCGAACAGCTAAAGCGATCGCTTTGTTCAGGGCAAAATTTTGGCGGGGAGGTAAAAAGTCGGGATATAGGATTACGCTAAGCGTAAGATTTTTATCGGGCTCACTTTCCCATTTACTGCCAACCTGACCTCGTCCTTGCGGTTGGCGAAAGGTCGAAATGACAGTTCCTTCAATTGGCTTGCTTTTTGCTAGTAATTCTTGAGCATAAGTATTGGTCGATGGCAATTCTTCATGGTGAAGCTGAACTTTTCCGATAAAAAGCGTGTTTCGCTGTTGCAATCGTGGTATTTTTTGTAACTTAATGCTAGATTCATCAATCGTGTGCCAACAAGGCATTCATTGCTGCATCCAAGCGTTTTTTATATTTGCAAAACTAATAAAATCTGGATTTGAGTACGCAAGTAAAAGTCAAAAGAAAGAAAAGGCTCGTTGCCGAAGAGCTTACGGATCTGATTATTGACAGCATCCAGGAAATTAAAGGCAAAAACATTGTAAAACTTGATCTCCGCCTTTTGGAAGATGCACCTACCGATTTTTTTATTGTTTGCGAGGGTACCTCTACAACTCAGGTCAAGGGTATTTCTGACAACATTCAGCGACGTTTAAAAGAAACCGGGCTGTTCGCCAGTCATGTGGAAGGTGAACGCAGCGCGCTTTGGATTTGTCTGGATTATTTCAATGCTGTAGTACATGTTTTTTATCCCGAAACTCGCCAATTTTACGAATTGGAGGATTTGTGGGGAGACGCAACCATAACTGAGTACGGTAGTTTATAGAATAGTAGTTGCATTTGGTCGAACAAAAGCAACGATTTCTTAAACTGTCGCGTTTAGTATTCATTTGTATGGCAAGTTCTTGATCTTGCTAAAATTCGCTCAAACCGTAAGGACAAAGTTTTATGGAGAATAACGAAAATAACAATAAGCGGGATAACGGTGGAGGCTCCAGGTTCAGCTCCTTCTGGATCTATGGCATTATTGCTGTGATCTTTCTGGGTTTGAACCTAGTGGCAATGGAAGGCACGCAAGATCCCCTTTCCCGCAATCGCCTTGGTCAAATGCTCCAGAATGGAGACATTGAAAAAATCGAGGTGATCAACAAAGAAGTGGCGCATATCTACCTTAAAAAGGAGGCACTCACTAATCCTCAATATAAAGATGCTGCCAAAACAACTTTTGGTGGAGACCGCTACCATTACCACACTGAGATCGGCAGCGTCGAAACCTTTGAGAAGTTTCTGCAAGAGAAATCCAAAGAAAACGACAAAGGGATGGGTTACCTGATTTACCTCACCAAGAACAATTACTTGTTGCAGGCATTGGGATGGCTGTTGCCTTTCTTGCTCATTATTCTGGTTTGGGTTTTCATCATGCGCCGCGTTGGCGGTGGTGCTGGTGGCCCTGGTGGGCAGATTTTCAACATTGGCAAATCCAAAGCAGCACTGTTTGATCAAAACAGTAAGGTGAACATCACTTTTGCCGACGTTGCTGGTCTGGACGAAGCCAAAGAAGAAGTTGTAGAAGTCGTTGACTTTCTGAAGAATCCTAAGAAGTATACCGCGCTGGGCGGCAAAATCCCCAAAGGTGTTTTGCTGGTAGGCCCTCCGGGAACGGGTAAAACCTTGTTGGCTAAAGCGGTAGCTGGAGAAGCGGGCGTACCTTTCTTCTCTATCTCTGGCTCTGATTTCGTGGAGATGTTTGTAGGTGTTGGTGCCTCTCGGGTGCGCGACCTCTTCAAACAAGCCCGCGAAAAAGCGCCTTGTATCGTCTTCATCGACGAGATTGATGCCATTGGCCGCGCCCGTGGTCGCAACAATTTCCAGGGTGGCAACGACGAACGCGAAAATACCCTCAACCAGTTGCTGGTAGAAATGGATGGTTTCAGTACCGATAAAGGCGTAATCTTGATGGGCGCCACCAACCGCCCGGATATTTTGGATTCTGCCTTGATGCGCCCAGGTCGTTTTGACCGCCAGATCAGCATTGATCGCCCGGATCTGAAAGGCCGGGAAGCCATCTTCAAGGTGCACCTCAAAACCATCAAAACCAACGACGACATCAGTGCCTGGGCACTTTCCGAGATGACACCTGGTTTTGCTGGCGCCGATATTGCCAACATTTGCAATGAAGCTGCCCTGATTGCTGCCCGCCGCAACAAGAAGTGGGTAGACATGGACGACTTCAACTACGCACTGGATCGCGTAATTGGTGGTCTTGAAAAGAAAAACAAACTCATTTCACCCGAAGAAAAGAACATCATCGCTTACCACGAAGCCGGTCACGCAGTGTGCGGCTGGTACCTGGAGCATGCTTCTCCTCTGGTCAAAGTGACGATCGTACCACGCGGTATTGGCACCCTGGGTTATGCACAGTATTTGCCAAAAGAAGAAAACATCACCCGCACCGAGCAATTGCTGGATCGCATGTGTATGACCTTCGGCGGACGCGCTGCTGAAAACAACGTCTTTGCCAAAATTTCTACCGGCGCCCAAAATGACCTGGATCAAGTCACCAAAATGGCTTATAGCATGATCAGCATTTTTGGGATGAACGATAAAGTAGGTCAGGTTTCTTTCTACGGCATGTCCAATGAGTCATACCAAAAACCTTATTCAGACCATACCGCGATGTTGATCGATGAAGAAGTACGCCGCATGGTGAATTCTCAATACGAAAGGGCCAAAGAATTATTGCGCGAGCGCCATAATGAACTAGAAATCATCGCGAAAGCCTTGCTTGAAAAAGAAGTGCTGCACAAATCAGACGTTGAACGCTTGATTGGTCCACGCCCTTATGCGAATGAAGAAAGAATCAAGATGAACGGTCACACTGCCGAACCTACTGCACCAATTGGTGACCACGGAGACATAGTGCCGAATCCATAAGCATTAATTTTGCATGAAATGGGAAGCGGGAACGACTGAAAGGTTGTTCCCGCTTTTTTGTTTTTTGGAGAATAACGGATAAGTTGAATGACGAATTTTTCGAATGGCGAGTGACGAATAGGTCGGCCATCCCGCTTTTCTCCACTTTTTTACTCGTGATGAGGTGTGGCCGAGCGATGCTTGTGTCCAAAGTCTAAAGGGAATGAAAGTGGAAATTTTTTGTGTTGGGATTTGAATTTCGTTGAAACGTAGGCATGGGCTACGTTGCGGCGAGCGTTGGCTTTGCGGGGTTGTCCGGAAACGATTAACCATTTCCTATCGATGAGAATTTGAACCAGCAGTCCGCTGCCTGAAGGCGAATCAAAAGATGAATCTTTCAACCGGGCATTTTCGGCATTTTCTGATCAAGTATTTGAAACAAGCCTTGATTTTAAACCATGCATCCTTGTGTGTCAAAGGCACGGAAATAGTGGGTTCAAGTTGGAGAAATTGAACCATCAGTACGTTGCGGTGAAAGACTTACGCCAGCAGGTCATAGTGAGGCGCTGGATGAAAAATTCCGTTTGCCCTGCACAAAATAAGTCATTTTTCGAAACACGACAAAACACGGAAAAAACCCCTGCTGCACATCAGTATGGCAGCAGGGGCGGTAGGCTACAGGTCTAAGCGCTGCTTTTAGCGCACTATCTGAAACGCTTGGGTCAGTACACCGTTGTTGCTACTGATCTTTAGCACGTACGAGCCACCGGGAAGATTGGCGGTGTCCAACGTGTATTGGTTCTCACCTTTGCCAGCCTGGCTGCGCTGAACGATACCAGCAGAGCGTCCCAACAGGTCAAAAACTTCGAGTAACACCGGATGTGATGCATCGGTGATATAGTTCACCTGAAGGTAGTGGTCGGCCGGATTGGGGAATAGCATCATCTGTTCGTTTGGCGCGACGCGCACCTCTTTAGTGTCCGTAGTCACCAATGCGGCGGCCAATTTGATACCGCTGGTCCCAAGTGGATTGCCCTCGGCATCATAAATCACGTAAGCCAGCTGCAGATCGGGTTTGTCGGCCCGGTACACCACATTCAGCAGGCGGTCGGTGTACGGCGTGGTTTCATCCAACTCAAACACCGCATTGAGGGCACTGTTGGAGGCTTTTTCGAGCGACATGATCTTTTGGTCGTACGGATCAGCAGGGTGCCTGGCTCCGGTGACGGCCAGAATAACCGGTTTGAAAGTCGCAATTTCATCGCGATTGCTAAAACCAAACGCTACGAATTTTGGCCTTTTGCCATCTACAGCCCCGCTTTTGAGGTTGAAACTCGCTAAGAAAATTTTGCCCGTCTCGGCTTTAGTTTGCGCCAATTCAATAGGGTTTCCAGTGGATTTACTAGTCCATGGGAAAGTCTGGGTACATTTGGTACCGTCGCACAGTACAAAACTGACCGTCACAGTACCCGTGGCAGCCAATGCTGATGACAATCCAAATTGCAGGTTGGTGACATTTGTACTGCCAAAACTACTGTACGTAAACGTGCCGGGACCACTCCAGGGGGCACTGACGAGCGTAGGATCGTTGTACGTAATGACTCCAGTAGGACTCAGGGCGGGAGCCGTCCAAGTGATGGTCATGCTGGACAGGCATTTAGGCCCCGATACTGTGAAGGTGCCGTGCTTGATGGGCAGCGGATGGCAGGTGGAGTAGACAACTTTGACTACCGGGCAACAGTTGTCGGGGCAAATGGGCAACTCCCGACAAATCCTGGATTGGCACAAAATTCTTGACGGTGTTCCGCCAGACAGGGTAATATCGAAACAAGGGGCTAGGGTACCCGCAGTGTACGTAAAAGAGAACGTGGCTGTCGAGCTGGCAGGTATGGTTGCTGGCGAAACACTGCTGACCACCCCACCACCAGAAGCGACCGTAATGCCGAGCGTAGCCGCTGAGGTGCTGCCATTAGTGATGGTGCCACTGATGAGATACGTTTGTTGCCCGGTGGGGAGCAGCGGGCCGCATTCGACTTTGGTTATTTCGGCTTTGCAGGGGCAAATGGGTAACTCCCGACAAATCCTGGATTGGCACAAAATTCTTGACGGTGTTCCGCCAGACAGGGTAATATCGAAACAAGGGGCTAGGGTACCCGCAGTGTACGTAAAAGAGAACGTGGCTGTCGAGCTGGCAGGTATGGTTGCTGGCGAAACACTGCTGACCACCCCACCACCAGAAGCGACCGTAATGCCGAGCGTAGCCGCTGAGGTGCTGCCATTAGTGATGGTGCCACTGATGAGATACGTTTGTTGCCCGGTGGGGAGCAGCGGGCCGCATTCGACTTTGGTTATTTCGGCTTTGCAGCAAATGGGCAAATCCCGGCAAATCCTGGATTCACACAACACTATTCTTGGCCGCACTCCGCTCGAAAGCGTTATGTTGAAACAAGGGCTAACGGGGGGCCCAGATGGAGCGGTGTACGTAAAAGAGAACGAATTGCCTGTCGAGCTGGCAGGTACGGTCGCAGGCGAAATACTGCTGACCGACCCGCCACCTACCGTAATGTCGAGCGTAGCCGCTGAGGTGCTGCTATTATTGATGGTGCCACTGACGATATACGTTTGTTGCCCATTGACGAGTGGTCCGCATTCGACTTTGGTTATTTCGGCTTTGCAGCAAATGGGCAACTCCCGGCAAATCCTGGATTCACACAACACTACTACTTTTGGCGACACTCCGCTCGAAAGCGTTATGTTGAAACAAGGGCTAACGGGGGGCCCAAATGGAGGGGTGTACGTGAAAGTGAACGAATTGCCTGTCGGGGTGGCAGGTATGGTTGCTGGCGAAATACTGCTGACCGTCCCACCACCAGGAGCGACCGTAATACCGAGTGTAGCCGCCGAGGTGCTGCTGTTATTGATGGTGCCACTGACGAGATACGTTTGTTGCCCATTGACGATTGGTCCGCATACGATATTGGTTATTTCGGCTTTGCAGGGTACAGGGGGGCACGCGGCATCCTGACACCTAATGTTGCCGGAAAGCATAAAGCCGCCTACGTTATCGATGTAGGTTATTTCAGCCCTTATTTTCCAGGTTCCGGCAACCGGGCACTGGATGTTGCGCGGGGTGGGGAATGAGCCGATGCAGTAGTTGTTTGGCGGAGGGTTGCTCACCACGGTTAGCGGAATGGGCGAGCCGGTGGGCGGAACAAGCGAAAGCGATACCAAAGTATCATCAAAGGCAATTCCGAAGTTGAGATCTAAGATGCCGGTGCCAGTCGGGACAATAAATTGGCGCTCAAACACGTAATTGCCCGGCCTGTGCCCACTGAAGCTGCTGGTAGCGTTGATCCAGCCTGCATTGGTGAGCGCGATCGGCGTAGGACACCAAAATGGTAAAAAGCTGGGACAAACGATGGCCGGAAGGGCACCGGAAGGGCTGCTGGTAATCTTCCAGTTTGGATCGGGGGTACTAATGCCCAGATAGGGGTTGCCGGGGCTGTTGCTGATGCCGGTACTGACATTGCCGGTACCACCAATACAGGAGATAACCGCTTGGGCTTGAAGTCCGTACTGCGCCACCACCAAAAGGGTCAGTAGCAAATGTCGGAAAGAAAAAAGATTGTTCGTTCTCATAAAGAGGCTTAGTAAAAAATTAATTTTGCCTACTCTATTCGCTTTTCGGCATCCGCGTCCTGATTTTTTGAGCAGCGTTCCAGGAGAAGCTGAGCTAGAGGCATACCACATCCAGGCCAACATCATATGGATGGTTGGCGTGGAATTAGATTTCGCCGTGTAAAGTTTTGTACCGCTTTTTATCTCCTTTGTAGATTCATCACTTCAGTAATCCGATGAAGCTTCTGGGCTGCACCAGGATGCAGCCCAGAATGGCCGGATTTAGATGAGCTGTTTACCTAACCGCCCTTCGAATGAACTTATTTCTTCGCGTTATAACTGGTTCATTGGATTTCATGTAAATCACCCGTAGTTCATACAATTTATCAAAAGCTAAATCGCCAACATAAAGATCGGTAGTGACCACCCGATTGGCCATAAGTTTTACATTGACAGTTCGGAGTATTGGCGACTCATCAGTCAGGTCTCCACGATCTTCTCTTATTTCAACTTTTGCAAATTTAAAATAAGACTTGGTGGCGGAAATCGTCAATTCAAAGTATTCTTCCTCAATCTGATAGGTAGAATCTTTCCATTCTTTAACCATCCCATTAATGTCTTCTATGCGCACTTGGCATTTGTTCTGCCCGCTGAGCGTAGTCCCAACTAAGAGCAGGAAAATCGCACCTAATAAATGAGATAAAAGGGTTCTAATTTGTAAGTCCATGGTTTCATTGTTTTGGTTTAGAATTATGTAGCAAAGTTAAATTCGAGAACTCGACAAAATTGGGAAAAAAAAGTGTCCAAATTCCGAGTACAACTACAAGTTTACTATTTTTAGGAGCCCCAAGTAGAAATTGGTGTTTAGCCCCTTACTTAAGAAATATGTTTAATTCACCATTGCTAGAGACGCTGCGTTTGTTGGAAGACAAAGAGTGGCAACAATTGGATCGTTTTGTACATTCTCGGTTCTTTGCACATCCCGATAACGCCTCGGGAGTAATCGCACTGTTTGAGTTAATTAAGCGGTATGCACCAGGTTTTGACCATAAGGAGGCTTTATCTAAAAAGCAAATTGCAGCAGCGCTCGGGCAGTCTGAACAGTACGTTTCCAAAGTTACTTCTGGTTTACATGCAGTTGTTAGGCGTTTTTTAGGATGGACTTACCAAACGGAATTATCACATGAGTTTTATGAACAGTTGGGCCTACTACAGTTTTACCGCAAAAAAGAGCTGCCCCTTAAATTCAAATCCTTGGTAGACAAAGTTCAGGGTCAGCTTGATGCGGCTATGGACAAAACGAATACAGAAAGTTTGTTCCAACAGTTTTTACTGAATGCAAAAAAATCGGAATGGATGCAGGAAAATCAACCCTCGATGGATGTTAACCTTTTGCAAACCATGCATTATCTAGATTGTCACTATATACTTCAAAAAGCTCAGATCGTTTACAATTTGATCTTGAAAAACCAAAACAACTCCTTTCAATCCATTGATTATATTTCCTTTATAGACTATATACAATATTTTTTACAATCCAATCAATCAAGTATCGATGAACTGCTCAGTTTGTATTATGAGGCAATACAACTGTTGCTCAACCGAGAAGGAGCTGATTTTGATCACTTCCAACGTTTACTGGAAAAGCATCAGGGCTCATTGAGTGAATATGATTATTATTCGCTCAGTAGCCTAGAGCGGCAAATACTATTGACCAAGTTTCGGGACGGGGAAACGCATTTGCTTGAAAAAGTTTTCATTTTGTACAAACGTCATATTGAAAAAGGCTTAATCCAAATCGATGGAAAATTATCTTCCACTTCTTTTTCCAACATTGTTCGCTACGGATGTAGGTGCGGGGAACTAGACTGGGTAGAACAGTTTTTGAAAGCTTACCGAGCAGACCAACTAAGTGGCATCAGTAACCCCGAAGATTTATACCGTTTGTATTATGCTTATTTTCTGCTGTCCAAAGGGTCATTGGATGAGGCAGAGTACAACTTGCCACTGGATTTTGAAGACTCCATCTACAAGGTGGATGCACGATGCCTAGAACTCATGGTGCTGTATCAAAAACAATCATCACTCTTGGAGTACAAAATCGAATCGTTCCGTAAACTGGTTCGCAACACCGTTGGTTTGCCTGAAATTCGCCGCAATGGATTTCATAATTTTGCACTCGTACTGCGCAAAATGACCAATCCCGATCTCAAACGCAATGACAAACGCATCGATAAGCTCGTAGCAGAAATACAAAATACGCCTACCTCCGAAAGTTTCTGGTTGATCGAACAACTTAAACAATTGAAAAGCCGTCAGGGCCAGGCAAATGGATGAATTCAATTTTTCGGCAATTTCTTCCACTTCTCCCAATCCACCGTAAATTCCAAGTCTCATCCTCAAAACGTCTCCTCTTTCCACTCCTGAATATTCCGCGTCTTGCTCAAAAAATTCACGCCAATTCCAATCACGGGCTTTTCTTTATTCCAAAATGCTTGGTAATATTCTTTCTTGCGGATTTGTGCCAGCTTTTTCCGTACTTTCGTCCGGTTTGAACTCAAAATAAGGATTAAATTCATCCCAAAAAAAATGACGAAGCACAAACCGCCAAACCCTGGCTGAATTCGTACTTCGTCATTCGTATTTCATTCTTTGAAATTCCCTACAGATCCTTATTGGACTTCTGCAAGTAATTCTCCAAAGCTTTGGTCATCGAAGGTACTTCGGGAGCTGGAGCGTTGATGTTCACGTCCAATCCACGACTTTCGACAGCGCTGCGCGTTTGGTTGCCAAATACGGCGATCCGGGTATCATTTTGCTCAAAATCCGGAAAGTTGTCGTATAAAGATTGAATACACAGCGGGCTGAAGAAAACCAATACATCGTATGTTACGTCGCTAAGATCAGACAAGTCTGAGCTTACGGTGTGGTACATGATCGCGTCTTTCCAATCGAGGTTCATTTCGTCCAGATACTTCGTAATTTCCTTTGCGCCAAGATTGGAGCAAGGAAGCAGAAACTTTTCTGTTTTGTGTTTTTTCAAGTACGATCCCAAATCTTCGATAGATCGGGTGCCTACAAATACCTTACGCTTGCGGTAAAGGATAAATTTTTGCAGGTAATTCGCAATGTTTTCCGTCAGGCAGAAATATTTGGTTTCTGGTGACATCTTGACCCGCATTTCTTCACAAAGGCGAAAGAAATGGTCTACTGAATTTTTGCTGGAAAGGATGACGGCAGTGAATTCATCGGGGCGAATGCGCTGCTTTCGAAAATCCTTTGCTTCCAGTCCTTCTACATGGCTAAAAGGTCTCCAGTCAATTTGTAGGTTGTACCTTTTCTCCAATTCGTAGTAAGGAGAGCGTTCAGGTTTGGGCTGCGAAACAAGGATGGTCTTTACTTTTTTGAAAGTTTCCTCCTTGGCTTGTCCATTTGCTGCCATTCACGTTTTTTTTGGTAACCTACTTTCGTTTTCCAGGTTACTGCTGGTTCAAAATTAATTTTACAACAGTAAGTACAGGAGCGATTTCGACAGTGCAAATATACAACAAAAAGTGAAATTGGTGTGATGCAAAAATGCGCCCAGCCAGCCAAAGGCTGCGGACGGATCTGAATGCATAAACCAATCCTATTGTACTTATAGTTCCCCAAATTAACACTTCGTGTAAATTTTGGGGCCCGTAGGCAAGTAAAATGTTTATTGGGCCAAGCAATAGTCCCAAACTGGAACCAAAGATGAGCATGATGAAATTGTAGCGGGATATTTCGCGACGCACTGGAAAAATGAGTCCAATGAGCCACAACACCAGATGTTTGAGGCTGAAAGCAACAAGAACTCCGGCCACGCATATGCCCAATTGCACCACCAGATCAGAACCAAATTTGATCTGAAAATGATACAAGAGATAAAACAAGAAAACACCAAGATTGACGAGAAACGCAAAGTAGAGAATATTGTATACCCCAAATCCGCGGCCTTCTCGCTCGCGGTAAATTTGATTGAACGCATTCTCATTGGCAAAAGCCTGGAAGATCTTGGCAATTGGCCCCTGCAAAAGGGTCATGAAGAAAGCAAAACAAAGCAAAACAAAGGTGGTAACCCCAAAATCTACCCGTTGCAAAACGGCTGAAGGATTTGAGCTGAGCTGGAATTCTATTTTAGGCATTTTCCATTCTCGCTTTTTTTTGACAGATTGGGGTTGCGCTGTAGGTGCGAGTATGGCTGAAGCGGAAGGACGAGCCAACAAATCAAATGGATTATTCAAAACGGCAGGATCTACAGGTTGTACACTGGGCTTGATGCCCATGCGATGCAAAAGCTCAAATGGGTTATTGCTGCTTTGTGCCCAAAGATTATTCTGCACAAATAGGAAAACCGTAAAATAAAAAAATGAAAATACAATGACCTGCTTCAAGTTTCCAACCTTTTTTCGGCTGCAAAGGTAGTAAGCATTTGTGAATGATGTGTATATAAAACGGAATGAGTCAAAAAAAATCACTCTTTTGACTCATTCCGGATGAAAATGAAGTACAAATCGACTTAATTGGCAGGTTGTTCCACCTTCCCTTTCAGACGAAGTACGACTTGCTCATCGCTCAAATTGGTGATCACCGTCACTTGTTTGTTGAAATCACCAGGTGCCATAGCATTATAAGTAGCAGTGATTTCGCCGGATTTGCCAGGCAGGATGGGTTCTTTGGTGTAGGTTGGCGTTGTACAGCCGCAAGATGCGTTAACAGAAGTAAATACCAATGGCGTTTTGCTCTTGTTTTTGATCTTAAAAACGGCAGTGACCGGTTTTCCCTGAGGAATAGCGCCAAAATCATGCTCAATTTTATCCCAAATGATGCTTAGACCTTTTTTGCTCTTTTTAGCAGAAGGCTCATTTTTTTTGATGGCAGTTTCTGCTGTAGTGGTTTGTGCAGAAAGGGTGCCTAATCCACCCAGAAACAACAACGCAACAATAAGATATTTCATGACAATTGATTTTTTCCGCATGCCTGCGGAGGTTATTAGATTTTTACAAAGGTAGCGCAAGCGCAAAGATTGCGCTGTTAACGGTATGCTAACAGAGGTTATTCAATGCCAAACTTGTCGAGCAGAAACACCAATGCAGTCATGGCCGCTGTGCCCAGTTCAAGCTCCCGTTTGTTGACCGCATCAAACGTATCGATGGCGGTGTGGTGGTAATCAAAGTAGCGCTGTGAGTCGGGCTCAAAGCCAAACAAGAGTCCTTGTTGGGAACGCAATGGGCCAATGTCAGCGCCGGAGCCACCCCTCTTGAAGTTGAGGCCATAAGGCTCCAGCAGGCTAGACCATGCCATAACCTGCTTGTACTTTTTGTCAAAAGCTTTGCTCTCCGATTCACAAGTGAAGCCCCGTGGGGTAAACCCTCCCCGGTCGGATTCGATGGCCGCCAAGTGAAACTCTTTTTTGCGGTTGGAAATTTCGGCATAAGCCTGTCCGCCCTTGAGTCCGTTTTCTTCATTCATAAACAATACACAGCGGATGGTGCGTTTGGGGCGATAATTGAGCCGCTTCAGCAATTGCAACACATCCATAGCCTGTACACAGCCTGCGCCATCATCATGTGCTCCCGTACCCACATCCCAGGAATCGAGGTGGCCTCCAATCAGGATGATTTCGTTGGGCTTTTCGCTGCCCCGGATTTCGCCAATTACGTTGTGCGATGGCTTCATGCCGATCATGTGACTGGTATTGCGGATAAACACCCGAACGGGTTCGTCTTTGAGCAAACGACTCAGCAACTCGGCGTCATTGGTACTGATGCCCAAAGCGGGGATAGGCGTTACGCCAGGTTCGTATGAAGAACTGCCAGTATGCGGCACATCATCGAGCCGGGTGGTCATCGAACGCACCAATACGGCAAGTGCGCCATATTTGGAAGCCCGGGAAGCGCCTAAACCACGCTGATCTACCGCTCCGCCGTAAGCCGCAAACGTATTGAGTTGAGTTGGATCCATGGCACGGTTGAAAAAGACAATTTTACCGGCCAATTTTTCCCGACCCAGGCTTTCCAGGTCATCCAGGCGTTTCACTTCAATGACCTCTGCAGCCATGCCATTGGGCCCCGTACCTTCGGTATTGCCCAGGGAGAGGGCTTTGAGGTCGAAACTGCCCATTTTGGAATGCACAATTCGTACAACTTCTTTTTCGCCCCGCGACCAGTGCGGCACCATACATGGCTGCATCCATACAGAGTCCAGTCCCATCGTGTCCAGCATTTGACGGGTATATTCTACTGCGGCGGCGGCTTGAGGCGTGCCACTCAAGCGGGCACCAATGCGGTTGCAGAGGTATTCTAGCCAAGGATAAGATTTGCCTTTGGTCAGGGCTACATTGTAAATTTCACGGACAAAAAAGGCATCTGCATCCGTTTTGTTGGTTGATTGGGCGCTTAAATCATTCAATTGGTATCCAAAAACCAAAATTAAAGCAATCCATGTCAGCTTCATAAGTGAACGTATTAGCGGTATGTTACGTAAATTGAAAAAAAGTTCAAAATTGGCCAAAAAAAGTTGGTATCTCCATTTTGGAAATAAATTTTCTATTTCGGCGAAAAAGCAAATAATCATTGCCAAAAAGGGCTGCTTACTTAGCATAAAATTTATTTGCTCAAAAAGAACTTTGTTTGTAAATGAAACAAAGTGCCTTTTTTCTAAAAAGATTTGATTTTTTCAAAAAATGCGCATATTTTAGCGCTATCAATTAAAAAGAACAACAAGTTATTGAAAAATTTGTAATTGTACTTTTTACAATAACTTCCTTTGTTTTTCACGATTTGAAGAAGTTTTCAAAGAATATAATTTGGTTTTATTTGGTTAGGGCTGAGGTAGTGCTGTGGTAGCGCTGCCTCCTTTTTTTTGCCCATTAAGGTCTTACCTTTTTCTTCGACTTCTGCATTGGATTGAGCCCTACCTCCACCCTATTGGCTTTAAACACCTGAAAACGGGTGGGCACCTGTTTCACTGGCCAATTGTTGTTGCTTTCGTCGATGTCGGCGGTTTCGCGGTAAGGATCTAGGCGTACGGCTTTGACCATCTTGTCTTTCACAAATACCTTCTTGAACTGGTTTTCATTTTTGCGCCAAATTTCCGCAGGGATGCGGTCAACCTGGGTTGTGCCATCTGCAAAAGTCCATTCCAAGATAATGGGCATCACCAGTCCTCCTTTGTTGCTAAACTGGAGCTCATAGTAATGTTTGTTGCCAAAACGATTGGCCTTTTCTTCTTTGCTGTAGGTTTGATCATACAGGTAAGTTTTGATTTCCTGTACCGAGTCTGCGGTTTCCCAGGGGCGATAAGTGGTATAGAAATCCTTCAGGGTGGTATCGCGTTCGATCAAAGGCACTTTGCCGGCCTGTTTGTTGTGTATTTTGTTGATGTCGATAAAAGGTTTTTCTGCTTTGATGGATTCCGAAATCTCCTGTCGTTGGGGGTTGTTGTCCAAATCCACTCGGTAATAGTTGATGCTGTCCAGCGAAATGTCTACAGCATCGGTGGTGTAAAACCAGCCCCGCCAAAACCAATCCAGGTCTACGCCGCTGGCATCTTCCATGGTGCGGAAAAAATCGCCGGGGGTAGGGTGCTTGAATGCCCAGCGGCGGCAATACTCCTTAAACGCGTAATCGAACAGCTCGCGGCCCATCACCGTTTCTCGCAAGATATTGAGTGCGGTAGCGGGTTTGCGGTAAGCATTGGCAAAAAAATCGACGATGTTGTCGCTGTTGGTCATGATGGGCTCCAACTGATCCTTGGGCAACTTCATGTAGTCCACGATCTGATGGGCAGGCCCAAACCAGGGCTGATAGTTGTTGTCCATTTCCCTTTCGGCCACAAACTGCACAAAGCTGTTGAAACCCTCATCAAACCAGCTCCACTGCCGCTCATCGCTGTTGATGATCATTGGGAAATAATTGTGTCCTACTTCGTGGATGATGGTGGAAACAGCGTCGATTTTGGTCTCTTCATCATAGGTACCATCTGCTTCGGCACGTCCGGGATTAAAGCAAATCATGGGGTATTCCATGCCATTGGCCGCTTCTACCGAAATGGCGGTCGGATACGGAAATGGGATGGTGTATTTGGAGTAGGTATTGATGGTGTGTTGAATGGCTTTGGTGGAAAACCGCCGATAAATGGGGTAAGCCTCCTTGCCATAATAACTCATGCACATTACTTTTTTGCCTTCTTCGGTTGTATTGGCCAGGGCATCCCAAACAAATTTACGGCTGGCGCCCCACGCGAAATCGCGTACGTTTTCGGCTTTGTAAATCCAGGTCTTGAGATCGGTAGCTCGTTTTGCTTTTTCATTCTTCCTGGCCTCTTCCAGGGTCACGATTTCGATGGGTTCTTTGGATTGCTGGGCTTGTTGCCAGCGGGCATACTGGGCAGGAGTGAGCAAAGTGGCGTAATTGAGGCATTGGCCGGTAGACGCTACCACATAATCAGTAGGAAGATTCATTTTGACCAGGAAATTGCCAAAAGTGAGTGCAAATTCGGCACGACCGGTGAATTGCTTGTTTTGCCAACCCGCAAAATCGCTGTACGCACACAGGCGAGGATACCATTGGGTGATGGTAAACAGGTAATTGTCGTCTTCAGGGAAGTATTCGTAGCCGCCACGGGCCAGGTTGGTAGCGCTGTTGCTGGCAATATCGGATATTTTAATCCGGTCAACAAGGAAATAGCTCCACTTGATGCGAAAAGAAAAGGAGCTGCCTGGCTTGAGGGGCTCGGGCAATTCGATGCGCATCATGGTTTGGTTGATGGTGTATTGGAGGGTTTTGCCATTGGCGTCGGCCACTTCCTGGATTTTGCAACCAAATTTGTCTTTGCCATTGGCCGGATCCAGTCCTTGCATCTGGGATTCGCTCATGTTGGCCCGGATTTTGGTGGGGTCAAAAACCTGATTGGGATTGTTGGCGGCGTGCTGGTTTTCATCGAGCTGCAACCAAAGGTAGCGCAGCGTTTGAGGAGACTGGTTGTAGTAAGTGACCAATTCGCTGCCGCTCAATTGCTGGTTGTTTACATCCAGGGTGCAATCGATGTCATAATCGCAGCGCTGCTGCCAATATTGAGGCCCCGGAGCACCATCTATATTGCGGTAATTGTTGGGATCGGGTAAGAGATCGGTAATTTGCTCAAACTTATTGCCGTGGTTCGAAACGGGTTGAGCAAACAGTTGGCTACTCAACAACATACTCAGGCTAATCCAGAGGTACTGGAAGGAGGGCATTTTGGGCATAATACTTGGCTTTTGAAAATGGAAAACAGATTTCTGTACTTAATGTAAAGTTCAATAATTTCTTGAAAGGAAGGTAGGGATTGCAAAAAAAAAGGCCCGCCAGAACAATTCTTCTGGCGGGCTACTAAGCCGTTTTACCTCATCTTACTTCATCCAATAGTGAACCAAGAATACCTGGTTGCAAAAGGAGGTGTCTTGGATGGAAGGTAATGTTCCTTGTTTGGGGAAGTTTTTTTCAAATTCTTATTTTACTACTTCCGCAATCTGCTCGATGACGTACACCAACGACAAATCGCCATTCTTCCCTTGTTCTGTACCCATCAAAAAAACGTATTCATCGTTGATTTGACGGCAGTGTTGGGGTGCAAGAACGGCATTGGGGCGTAGTGCAAACTTAGATTGAAAAGGGCGCGTTTCCAGACGGCCAATTTCTTTCATCTCCACCAAAAAAGCGCGGGCCGGAGTGTCGGTGCGCAATTTTTTTCCACGGTCGTCGGTCGCTCCATTATTGGGATCCACGAAAATGAAGTAATACTTGTCGACCTGCCGAAAGTAAAACCCAGACAAGTAACCCTGCGCAAAATCACCAGGACGGGGCGTTGCAAAAGAAAAAGGTGTGGGCACTACCCGGATGCGTTGCAATACCATATCGGGTCGGATGTCAACCACCAGGGTATTGTCGCGGCGGGAGGCCACTAGGGCATAGCTGCCATCCTCGTCAGCGTGGAGCTTGCCCAGGTCATATCCAAATAAGGTGCGGTCCATTTGCCCCCGACTCAAAAATCGGTCTTCGGCAGCAATGTTCAACGCTGAAGCAAATAGTTTCTTGTCGATGATGTTCAAGCGCTGAATGGTTTGGTTGGCGGCAGCAGTAATCTTGATGGTGAAAAGTCCCTTGTATTCCGAAGTTTCCGACTTACGGAAAAAACCACTGGCTACCATATCACCAGCACGGTTCATGGAATAAGTCAAATTGGCCAGGCTGTAATCGCCCAATTCCAGTCGAATCAGGTCAACTTTGGCGGTTTTTCCAGACATGAGCAAAATGATGCGCTCGATGTTTTTTTCTTGTACCAGGGTACTTGCAGTAAATTTTGCAGAATAATTTTCTCCAAAAATGAAAGCGCTGCCATCGTTGCGCATCAAACAACCATTGACCAAGAAATTGCTATTGGTGTAGCCTATAACGTATTTTCTGTTCCACAGAGATTCCATTTTTTGGTCAAAAACCTGTACCAATAAGTTTACAGAATCCTGCGGCGGGCCAATGGGCCAGCTGTAAAACATCATTTTGGTGCTGTCGGGAGAAATGCTAAAACCACAAAAAGCATAAACAGTAATCGGAGGGGTACGCACTTTACCAAAAGACTTGGTCAGCACTTTTTTGAGGCTGTCACAGGTCAATTGTACCAATTCATAAGCGGTACTGCGCTGGGTGGGGTAGTAATGGGCCAGCAACAGATTGATGCGATTGCCCCATTTAAACACGGATTCAACTTTAGTTCGGGCACCTTCAATTTGAAGGTTCAGATCTGCGTGAGCCAGTTCTTTTCCGCCTTTGCCCAAAACTTGCAGGTCGATGATCCCTGGAAATTTCAGGTCGTTCTGGCGAATCAACACCACTTTACTGCCTCCAATTGGTAAGGCTTCTCGAAATTGAAGTTCTACGACTTGGGGAAGGGCCAGGGTTGCAATAAAACAGGACAGAGTCAGGAGAAGGTAAAACTTTTTCATGCTGGGCTAATCATTTCGGGAAGTTAATTTTTCTGCGTTACTAAGGGTCTGTTAAATTTTAATCCCCATCGAAACGCAGGCCAAGTTTTTCTGCCAATTCTTTCACCTGGGGATTTTTTTCATACATGGCCAATAGTCTTTCTTTGTTGTTGAGTGGTCGGATGGGTTTGGGTTTATCGGAAGAAGGGGTTTTTTCCAGATCAATTTGTAAGATCAAATCAGTTCGACCAAATACTTGCCGAAGGTGCTCCATCAAGTTGCGTTCCTGACGCAAGGTACTCTCTACCAGATTGGAAGTTACCTTAGCGGTCAGTACAGGGTCTTTCCAGATAAGCGGAATATCGCGTAAAATATTGCGGGTAGTTTCCTGCTCAACGCTGGATA
Organism: Haliscomenobacter sp.; assembly: GCF_040403615.1. Lineage (NCBI taxonomy): Bacteria > Pseudomonadati > Bacteroidota > Saprospiria > Saprospirales > Haliscomenobacteraceae > Haliscomenobacter > Haliscomenobacter sp. The sequence continues at coordinate 54,903 of NZ_JBBAKG010000024.1, forward strand.
TGTATTCAATCCAGGCTTGTTGTACGTTTTCCTGATCGATGTTGCGTACTGGCTTGGATGCGGATTGTGCCGACTCTGCGTGTACTTCGGCCATCAAGTCGTCCAGTCTTCCAATACGTGGGGTGGAAACCAAGTGAGCAGGAGCATTATTTCCGATAGATTTGGTTGGTACCGCACCAGCACCTTGCTCTGGCTGTATTCCATTGCTTTCAGAAGGTGCACTGCTCCCATTGTTTTTTTCACTGGAAACCGGAATGTTGACCGACTGAGCAATTTTTACGTCAGGTTCAGGATTTTTTTTTTCAGCCGCATGTGCAGCAATCTCAACCGCCCGGTTGATGTAGGTCATTTTGATGAGTGCCATTTCTACATGCAAGCGCTTGTTGCGGGCCATCCGAAAATTGATGTCGCAATCGTTGCACAGGTTCATGGCCGTGAGCAAAAATGAACTGGGGGAAATGTGTGCCTGGGTGCGGTAGCGCTCTTTGAGGCTATCCGTGAGCTCCAGTAAGTTGATGGTTTGGGCGTCTTTGCACATCAGCAAATTGCGCAGGTGCTCGGCCAGACCATTGATGAAAATATCCGATTCAAAACCCTTGTTGAGGATTTCATCAAAAATCAGCATCACTTGCGACATGTCTTCCACTAGCAACGCGTCAACAATTTTGAAGTAAAAATCGTAATCCAAGACATTGAGGTTGAGGATTACATCTTCATATTTGACATGCTGACCGGAATACGCTACGATCCGGTCAAAAATTGACAAGGCATCCCGAAGGGCTCCATCGGCCTTCTGCGCAATGACGTGCAATGCCTCTTCATCCGCTACAATGTTTTCTTTTGCACTGATGCCCTGCAAATGCCGCACCATCGATGGCGCCTGAATGCGTTTGAAATCAAAAATCTGACACCGCGACAGAATAGTGGGAATGATCTTGTGCTTTTCGGTAGTGGCCAAGATAAATATGGCGTAGCTGGGCGGTTCTTCCAGGGTTTTCAAAAAAGCATTAAATGCCTGTTGAGAAAGCATGTGTACCTCATCAATGATAAACACCTTATATTTACCTTGCTGGGGTTGAAAGCGTACTTGTTCGATCAGGGCGCGGATGTGTTCTACACTGTTGTTGGAAGCCGCATCCAGCTCGGTAATGTTGAAAGAAGCATTGTCGTTGAAGGAAGTACAAGACGAGCAGGTATTGCAAGGCTCCAGGTCAGTGCCAGGATTTTGACAGTTGATTACCTTGGCCAAGATACGGGCACAGGTCGTTTTGCCAACACCACGTGGTCCGCAAAACAAAAAAGCATGCGCCAAATGATCGCTGCGCAACGCATTTTTGAGGGTGTTGGTCACGTGTTCTTGACCAACCACATCTTCGAAAGTGATTGGGCGGTATTTGCGAGCCGAAACGACAAAATTACTCATTGAACCGATTTTGAGGTGCTGAAACATTGGTAAGCCAGCACAGTTTGCAAATTTACAAAATTAGAACTGTTAAAGGGAGGAGGGACAAAAAAATTCTTCGCCACTTAGTTTGACTTTTAAACTAAGTTATCGTATTTTTGAACCATAAAACCAGGCTTATGCTATTGGAGGGTGCTATCGGAGACGCATATGGAGCAGGTTTTGAGTTTGTATACCGCCTGATTATTCGGCGGCGCAACAAATTGAAAAGATACAAACGCCATCCATTTTATCGAACCATCTGTGGTCATTACACGGATGACACCCAAATGGCCTTGGCATTGGCTGAGCTGATTGTGGAAGGCTTGGAATTGACCCGCCTCAACATAGCCAATAAATTTGTAGAAGTGTTTAAACGCGATGTACGCCAAGGATATGCCTTCCGTTTTTTTGGATTGCTCAAAGAAGTAAACTCTGGACAAGAGCTATTGGACAAAATTAAATCCAAAAGCGAGCACAATGGTTCGGCCATGCGCGCTTACCCCATCGGGGTGTTGAGTACAGAAAAGGCTGTACTCGAAAAAGCGACCATGCAGGCAGCCATCACCCATGATACGGATTGGGGGATTCGTTCCGCCCAAGCAGTTGCCTTGATTGCCCATTTTTTTATGTACGAAAAAGGCCGCAAGGCGCAACTGATTCAGTACTTGGCCGATTGGCAGCACCTGCAATGGGCAAGCAATTGGCAAGGTGAAGTACCCATGAAGGGCAAAGAAACAGTAGAAGCGGTGTTGAGTCTGGTGACCCAAGGAGAAAGCATGAGCAAGATGCTGATCGACGCGGTAAATTTAGGGGGAGATACCGATACGGTCGCTTCATTGGTCATGGCTTTGGGAAGCGTGTGTTCCGAAATTGAACAGGATCTGCCGAAATGGATGTTTGTACAATTGGAAAATGGCCCTTTTGGATACAGTTATATCGAACAACTCGATCAAAAGCTCCTCGCGCAATTGCCAAGAGCGACCAGAGGTTGATCTTCAAATGTAAAAACGAAATCAATAGATAACCATGCGTATTGCTATCGCCCAATTCAACGCCCACATTGGCAATTTTGAAGGCAATTTGGCCAAAATGTTGCGAATGACGGAATCTGCCAGACAGGAAGGAGCTGACATCATCTGTTTTCCTGAATTGGCTACTTGCGGTTATCCCGCCCGCGATTTTTTAGAATTCGATGATTTTATCCGTCAAGCCGATGCCAGTATCCAAACCCTGGCTCAAGCTGCTCGTGGCATTGCCATCGTAGTAGGATCTCCCACCCGCAATCCCAACCCGGAGGGCAAAGATTTGTACAATTCTGTATACTTTCTGGCCTACGGCCGGGTTGAATTTGTACAGCACAAAGCCTTGTTGCCCACCTACGATGTTTTTGATGAATACCGCTATTTTCAGCCTGCTTCCGAATTCAAGATTCTGGAATACATGGGCAAACGCATCGCCCTTACCGTATGCGAAGACATCTGGAATGTGGGCAACGAAAACCCGCTTTATACCATTTGCCCTATGGACGAAATGATGCCTTTTCAGCCAGAATTGATGATCAACGTATCGGCCTCTCCGTTTTCGCACAATCATGCCCCTGAACGCATCCACGTCATCCGCGCCAATGTTGAGCGCTACAATGTGCCGATTTTTTACGTCAACCACGTTGGCGGTCAAACCGAACTGCTGTTCGACGGCGGCTCAGTAGTGATGTCGCCCAATGGCAACGTACACGATGAGATGCCTTTCTTTGAGGAATGCATCCGGGTGTACGAACTGGATGAAGTGATGGCCGGGCAAAAACAAATGGAACAACCCCGGGAAAAGATCGACCTCATGCACGATGCACTGCTGATGGGGATTCGAGATTACTTTGGCAAACTGGGACTCAAAAAAGCGATTTTGGGCTTGTCTGGAGGAATCGATTCAGCGGTAACCGTTGTTTTGGCGGCTCGTGCCCTGGGCGCAGACAACGTTCGGGTACTTCTGATGCCCTCTCAATATTCTTCTGATCACTCCGTCAATGATGCCCGACAACTGGCGCAAAACCTGGGCGTACAATACGATTTGCTTCCGGTAGAACCCATGTACCAAGCCTACATGGAAACGCTCAAGCCACACTTTTGGGGTTTTCCCTTCAACATCACGGAAGAAAACCTGCAAGCCCGGATAAGAGGCATGTTGTTGATGGCTTTTTCCAATAAATTTGGTCATATCCTTTTGAATACCAGCAACAAAAGTGAAATGGCAGTTGGTTATGGAACCCTCTATGGGGATATGTGTGGCGGCCTTTCGGTACTCGGCGATGTGTACAAAACCGAAGTATACGAACTGGCGGGCTATATCAACAAGGATGGTGAAGTGATCCCCGAAAACTCCATCTCCAAGCCACCTTCTGCCGAATTGCGCCCCGACCAAAAAGACAGCGACAGCCTACCCGATTACGACATACTGGATGCCGTATTGTACAACTACATCGAGCGCCATCAAGGGCCAAAGGAATTGATCGAAATGGGATTTGATGACGCCCTGGTTAAACGGGTGCTGCGCATGGTCAACGTCAATGAATTCAAACGCCACCAAACCGCACCAGTATTGCGGGTATCGGCCAAGGCATTTGGGATGGGCCGGCGGATGCCAATTGTCGGAAAGTATCTATCGTAGGGACACCCCTTCGTGGTTGTCCAAGGGCATCCACGAAGGGATGCCCGTACGGTTTATTTCATCGGAGAAAAATCCAGTGGTTTCATGTACAAAGATTCCACCTTTACCGTCAGTGTCCCCCCCGCTTTGTCTTCAGAGTCTTTGCGCACTTTGATCCATTCTGGGTCGTTGCGGAAATCGGTAAATGCCTTGAGGCCAGCTTCCTGACTGGGATGAGACAGCAGGTACACCAGGGTTTCCTGTGGTGGGTAAGCATCCACTACAGTCCAGTACCACAGATTGGTCATGCCGTATTTTTCAAAAAGTTTGACAGTATGGTTGCGAAAACGCTCCAGGAGATTGGGCAGTTTTCCAGGGGTCGGTGTATAGGTACGCAATTCAAAAACACGGCCTTTGGTACCAAATTTGGGAAATTTTAGCCCTGAAAAATCTGTACAACTGAGAAAAAGCTTTTCAGTTCTGGTTTCCAGTTTGCCCACGGTTTCAGACTCGATGATGCCTTTTTTCCAACGTGGATCGCGCAAAAAATCTTTGGTGGCTCGCAACCATGCCGCTTGGTTGTAATAAGACAGTACGCTGAAGATCCGTTCATCTTTGGGGTCGGTAGGCGACCAACATCCTTCTACCTGGATGTTGTGCTTGCGGTACAAGGGCATTGCAATACGACGGTAGCGGTTTTGCAAATACTTGAGCCGCCCTGGTTCCGCATAATGAATTTGCAACTCATAATACCGAGGTTCTTTTTCAAAATTGGGCTTTTCATTTGCTGAAAAAAGGCTGGAGAAACATAAAAAAAAGGCATAAACCATTCCCATAGCGACAAACTTTTCTGGCTAAACTACAATTTAGTTCGAGAAATGCCAAGCCTTAGTTTATAGAAACATACACAATTGTTAAAATCGATAGGAATAAACGAATTTATCAAAAGAAGAGTGCGTTATTTTGATCTGCGTACTCGGGCATTATTTTCATCTATAATCACTGCTTCATATGTCCGAAACCAAAAGAGGGTAGCTCCATCCTAGAACTACCCTCCCCTAATAGATGTAGCACTTAACTATGCTTTCACTCCGGTAAGGAGCAAAGAAACGTCATTGTTCAAAACTTCTACAAAACCAGAATCTGCCTGGAATACAATTTTTTGATCCGCTTGCGTCCCTTCTACCTGTTCTTTTTTGACCAGATCGAAGAAATGGTAATCGCCAGCTGCCGTAACGATGGTTACCTTGCCCGCAGACAAAGCAGATACAATCGGAGCGTGGTTTTGCAGGATCTGAAATTCCCCATTCACACCCGGTACTTTAACCGATTTGATCGATCCCGCGAAAATTTCGCGATCAGGAGTAAGTACGGTAATATTCATAGTTGAAAAGTTGAAAAGTTGAAGGGTTGAAAAGTTAACACTGGTCGCTTCGGCCACTCCCGGCGCTTCGACTTCGCTCAGCGACCGGGAGTGGCCGAAGCGACCAGTGTTAACTTTTCAACTAAACTATGCGGCTTCTGCCAACATCTTCTTACCTGTTTCAATAGCATCATCGATGCTACCTTTGAGGTTGAAAGCTGCTTCAGGATACTGGTCAACCTCGCCGTCCATGATCATGTTGAAGCCACGGATGGTTTCTTCGATAGGAACCAATACACCTTTCAAACCGGTGAATTGCTCCGCAACGTGGAAAGGTTGAGACAAGAAACGTTGTACCTTACGGGCACGCGATACAACCAGCTTATCTTCGTCAGACAATTCTTCCATACCCAGGATGGCGATGATGTCTTGCAATTCGTTGTAACGCTGCAGCAGGTTTTTCACCCGCTGTGCAGTATTGTAGTGCACGTCTCCAATGATCCGAGGATCGAGGATACGAGAAGTAGAATCGAGTGGGTCTACGGCTGGATAGATACCCAGGGAAGCAATTTTACGGCTCAATACCGTAGTTGCGTCCAAGTGGGCAAAAGTTGTTGCCGGAGCGGGGTCAGTCAAGTCATCCGCAGGTACATATACCGCTTGTACCGAAGTAATCGAACCACGGCGAGTGGAGGTAATGCGTTCTTGCATCAAACCCATTTCCGTAGCCAGGGTTGGTTGGTAACCTACCGCTGAAGGCATCCGACCCAAAAGGGCAGATACTTCAGAACCAGCCTGAGTAAAACGGAAGATGTTGTCGATAAAGAAAAGGATATCGCGTCCACCACTTGGGTCGCTCAAATCACCGTCGCGGTAGTATTCGGCAATGGTCAAACCTGAAAGCGCCACGCGAGCACGTGCACCCGGAGGCTCATTCATCTGGCCAAATACGAAGGTTGCTTTGGATTCTTTCAGGTCTTCAGTGCTTACACCGCTGAGATCCCAGCCGCCTTCTTCCATAGAATGCATGAACTTTTCGCCGTACTTGATGATACCGGCTTCCAGCATTTCACGCATCAAGTCGTTGCCTTCACGGGTACGTTCACCCACACCAGCAAATACCGAGATACCATCGTATCCCTTGGCGATATTGTTGATCAGTTCCTGGATCAATACGGTTTTGCCTACACCCGCACCCCCAAAGAGACCAATTTTACCACCTTTCATGTATGGCTCGATCAGGTCAATCACTTTAATCCCCGTATACAGGATTTCTTTGGAAGTGGAAAGTTCTTCGTATAGTGGTGGTTTGCGGTGGATGGGATAAACCTGGCTAGAGTCAGGTTGTGGAATGCCATCAATTGCTTGACCTACTACGTTGAACAACCGACCGCGGATACCTTCGCCTACGGGCATCGAGATAGCGCGACCAGTGTCTACTACCTGCGTGCCACGGGTAAGACCATCCGTGGAATCCATTGCAATTGCGCGAACACTGTCTTCGCCCAAGTGCTGCTGTACTTCCAATACGAGTACATCACCATTTGTGCGTTTGATTTCCAATGCGTTGAAGATCTCTGGAAGAGTCTCATTGGCAAAGGATACGTCTACTACGGGTCCAATGATCTGCTTGACGTGACCGATATTTGCCATAACTATATCAACAGTTTGAAGATTAATTGATTAAGATGCTTCAAAATCGCGGCAAAGTTAGGCTTTAGAACTGAGAATCAAAAGAAAAATTAATAGTTATACAATTTAAATCCTGCACAAATGGTCAAACAGCCTCCGCTCCAATCTTTTTTTTGCGTCAGCAAAAATGACGAAGAATATATTTTAGAATTGACCTCCATACAGAATATAATTTTTACCCAAACAGACTCTCAGAAGTGTTGCCTACTTTTGCGGGTATTAAACCATTTTTATGCGCATCAGCATCCTTTTGCCCATTTTCAATGAAGAGCGTTACCTGGCCGAATGCCTCGACAGCGTTTTGGCCCAGTCCTATTCCGATTGGGAACTGTTGGCCATCGATGATCAATCCACCGATTCGACTCCGCAGATCCTGGCGGAGTACCAGCAGCGCGATGCCCGGATTCGGCCTATCCGCAATCCGGAAAAAGGGGTGATTCCTGCATTGCGCTTTGCTTTGCAGCACAGCAGCGGGAATTTCATCACCCGCATGGATGCCGATGACATCATGGCACCCCAAAAGTTGGAGCGGATGCACTCCCTTTTGCTTGCCCATGGCCCCGGTCATTTGAGTGTTGGACTGGTGGAATATTTTGCTGATGCTGAATTGGGACAAGGCTATGCCCGCTATGGCGCATGGATCAACAAAGTCAACCTGGAAGGCCGGCAATGGGAAGAAATCTACCGGGATTGCCCTATCCCAGCCCCATGTTGGTTGGTTTACCGCGAGGACTTGCTGCGTGCTGGTGCTTTTGAACCCAACATCAAACCCGAAGATTACGACTTGATTTTTCGTTTCCGCCAAATTGGTCTCCAACCACTCACCGTTCCCGAAGTACTGCTCTACTGGCGCGACCACGCAGACCGCACTACCCGCATGAATGAGGCATACGACATCCAGAAATACTTCCGCATGAAATTACCCTGGTTTCTGGCCCTCGATCACGACCCCACCCGACAATTGGTACTCTGGGGCGCTGGGCCAAGAGGCAAAACTTTTGCGACCATGCTCAACGAAGCCAAGGTCAAGTTTCGCTGGGTATGTGACAATCCCCGCAAGTGGGGACAACAAATTTATGGGGTAATCATGGAGGAGGAGTCCAGATTAAAGGATTTCGGACCAATGCAGATCATCATTTCGGTAGCTTCACCCGTGGATCAAGTTGGGATCAAAACTTTGCTGGACGAACTAGGACTCCATGCAGGGATGGATTATTTTTGGTTTTGTTAGCAATACTGATTTGATAGCTCCGCAAATCAACTTTTCGTCGCCCTGACGAAAAACGCATAAAAAAAATACTAAATCGTGTATTTTAGAGTTATTTTGTAATCCTAAAAAAACTAGTCACTTGACCATGAAATATATCGCTATCGGTCTGCTCTTCTTTTTATCCATGAATCTTGGCCAGGCTCAATCGGCTCAGGAACTGGAAAAGCAGCTCCAACAATCGACCAATCCGCAAGAAAAAATCACCCTGAATCAGCAGTTGGCCAATGCATATTTAACTTCAGATATTGAGAAGGCCCTGAATTTCGCCAAAGCGGCAAGTCGGGAATCAATTGCCAGTGGCAACAAAGTGCAAGCCGCTGCCAGCAGCTACCTCATCGCTACCATTGCCGATCGAAAAAAAGACAAAGGGAATTTTATTTTGTACATGAAAAGTGCCATCAATTATGCCAAAGAAGCCAATGATTTGGACATGCTTGTGCGCAGCTCGGATAGGCTGAGTTCCTATTATGCCAAACTAAGGGAATACGACGATGCCTTCCGCATCACCAAGGATGCCTTCGCTTTTGTGAATTCCAAAGGGTACAACATGAGTGACCTGGAAAACAAATACAACGCCCAACGCATGTCGCTCGATCGCGAAAAACGCAATCTGGAAGCCCAAATCGGCCAGATGCAGGGGCGTCTGGCTGATGTTTCGGCAGAAAAAAACCAATTGAGTACCGAAAAAACCCAACTGGTAGAAACTACCCAAAAGCTGGAGGAAAAAAACGTCATCAACGAAGAAATCATTACCCTCCAAAAAAAAGAAGTAACCAGCATTTCCAAAGAAAAAGAACAGGCCGAGGCGGCCAAAAAGGAAACCGAGGCCGAACTTGATTTGCTCTCCAAAGAAAAATTGAAGCAAGAAATTTTATTGGAAAGAAACCAAACCCAATTGACCGAAGCCAAACTCGAGGCAGAAAAACAAAAGAACGAGGTACAAGCCCGCAACAAGTTTCTTCAACTGAGCGGCGTGGTTGCCCTTTTCTTCCTCTTGCTTTCCATCTTGATGTTTGGCAGATTTCAAGCCAAAAAACGCAGCGAAAAAACCCTGGCCGGCAAAAACAAAACCATCGAAGAAGAGCGCTTGCGCAATGAAGTGCTCTTGCTCAATATCCTGCCCAAAAGCATCGTCGAAGAACTCAAAACCTACGGCAAAGCCAAAGCCCGCCGCTTTGATCAGGTAACCGTCCTTTTTTCTGATTTTGTGAATTTCACTAGAATCGCCGAGCAACTGACACCGGAAGAACTCGTAGAAGAACTGGACAAATGCTTCAAAGCATTTGACCACATCATCAAGCAGTACTCCGACATCGAAAAAATTAAAACCATCGGCGATGCCTATATGTGCGCGTCTGGTTTATCCGAACGCAAAGGATTACCGAACAACCTAATTCAGGCAGCGCTCGACATGCAATCCTACCTCAAGGAATACAAAGACCTCCGCATCAAGCAAGGCAAGCCATTTTTTGAAGCCAGGATTGGCTTGCACACCGGACCGGTAGTAGCAGGGGTAGTAGGCGACATCAAATTTGCTTACGACATCTGGGGCGATACCGTCAACCTGGCTTCCCGCATCGAGTCCAACAGCGAAGCGGGACAGGTCAACATTTCGCAGGATACTTACAACCTCATCCGCTACCGCTTCGATTGCGATTACCGGGGTAAAATGCCCGCCAAGAACAAAGGCGAAGTGGACATGTATTTTGTGAATAAAAAATCGAGTGAGGTCGAAATGGCTTGATGTAAATCAGCAGCAGTGTACAAGCCGAGTACATTTTTTCTGAACATTGCTAAACTTTTTGTAGTTTTAGCGTGTATTTGGACTACCAATCTTACACGTACAGCATGTCGTCATTCCAACTCGTTTCAAAATATTCTCCCACCGGAGACCAGCCTACCGCCATTGAAAAACTGACCAATGGCTTGCGCTCGGGTGAGCGTACCCAATTGCTATTGGGGGTAACCGGATCGGGAAAAACCTTTACCATTGCCAACGTCATCGCCAATGTAGATCGGCCTACCCTGGTGCTTACCCACAACAAAACCCTGACCGCCCAGCTGTACGGGGAGTTGCAGGAATTTTTTCCCGACAATGCAGTGGAGTACTTTGTGTCTTACTACGACTATTACCAGCCCGAAGCTTACCTCTCGGTCAGCGATACCTACATCGAAAAGGATTTGCAAATCAACGAGCAGGTGGATAAACTGCGCTTGCGGGCTACCTCCAACTTGCTCTCCGGGCGGCGCGACATCATCATCGTGGCTTCCGTTTCCTGCATTTACGGTATGGGCAACCCCGAAGATTACAAATCGGGGATCATCCGCATTCAAAAGGGGCAGGTCGTTTCGCGCAATGCATTTTTGTATAAATTGGTGGAGAGTCTTTACTCGCGCACCGAAATTGAGTTCAAACGCGCCACCTTCCGCGTGCGCGGCGATACCGTCGACATCAATTTGCCTTACGTAGATTACGGCTACCGCGTCAAGTTTTTTGGGGATGAAATCGATGAAATCGAAATGATCGAAATCGAAACGGGCAAGCGCATCGACCGCATGAGCAATGCAGCCATTTTTCCCGCCAACCTCTACATCGCCCCCAGGGATCGCCTCAATTTGATCCTCCGACAAATCGAGGATGAATTGCATGACCAGGAAAAATTCTTTGAACGGGATAGCCGTTTGCTGGAGGCCAAACGCATCCACGAGCGCACCCTTTTTGACCTGGAAATGATGAAAGAATTGGGCTATTGCAGCGGGGTGGAAAACTATTCGCGCTTTTTTGATGGCCGCTCTGTTGGAACCCGACCTTTCTGCTTGCTGGATTATTTTCCAGATGACTATTTATTGGTCGTAGACGAAAGCCACGTCACCATTCCCCAAATTCGGGGCATGTACGGTGGCGACCGCGCCCGCAAGCTCAGTTTGGTGGAGCACGGATTTCGTTTGCCCTCCGCCATGGACAACCGCCCGCTCAACTTCACGGAGTTTGAAGGACTGGTCAATCAAGTGATTTTTGTGAGCGCGACTCCCAGCGATTACGAGTTTGAACAAACCGGCGGAGTAGTAGTGGAGCAGTTGATTCGTCCAACCGGCCTGCTGGATCCACCGATCGAAGTGCGCCCCAGCCTCAATCAAATCGACGACTTGCTCGAAGAAATTCAAATGCGCATCCAGCGGGAAGAACGGGTACTTGTCACCACTCTTACCAAGCGAATGGCTGAAGAGCTGACCAAATACCTCGCCAAGCTAGACATCAAAATCAGGTACATCCACTCGGAAGTAGATACCATGGAACGGGTAGAAATCCTACGCGACCTGCGCTTGGGCGGATTTGATGTATTGGTGGGGGTCAACTTGTTGAGGGAAGGATTGGATTTGCCCGAAGTATCTTTGGTGGCCATTTTGGATGCCGACAAGGAAGGCTTTCTGCGCAACGACCGCTCGCTGACCCAAACTGCTGGCCGCGCCGCCCGTAACTCCAATGGCCTGGTTATTTTTTATGCCGACAAGATCACCGACTCTATGCAGCGCACCATCGATGAGACGGTTCGGCGCAGGGTTATCCAGATGGCTTACAACGAGGAAAGGGGGATTACGCCAAAAACGGTTTTCAAATCCAAGGAAGAAATCATGAACCAGCGTTCCATCCTGGACGTAAGGGGCAGAAATACCCAGGCGTACATCGAACCCGAAATGGCGACGATTGCCGCCGATCCATTGGTGGGTTACCTTACCCGCGACCAGTTGGAAAAAATGGCAACCGAAACCGAGCGCAAAATGAAAGCGGCAGCCAAAGAGCTGGATTTCATGACCGCCGCGCAACTGCGCGATGAACTGTTTGCCCTGCGGGAAAAACTAAAGACCGTCTAAAAAATAGGTGGTGCGACCTGCAATGGTTGCTTTTTTTACTATGCCACGGCCATCTGCGGGTACAAACCCTTCCACGCGCCACTGCCACAGCCAGTCTTCGGGATAATCCTTATAATACGCCCTTTTCTCTACCGCGTAATTGAGGATTTGCTGCATACTGGCAAAAATCAACTTTTGCTCACCCAGAGAAAGCGCCTCGATCCGCGCAGCCGGGTGAATCCTGGTTTGGTAGCAAATCTCATCGGCGTACAAATTGCCCACTCCGGCCAGGTGCTGCTGGTTGAGCAAAAATGCTTTGAGTTGGCCTTTTTTGGTTTGCAACAAGGCCAGAAAATCGGCCTCACTGATGCGCAACGCGTCTTCACCCAAAGGCAGTGAATCGATGTACGCCTGCAAATCTTCCAGGTACAAGATGCGGGCAAATTTGCGCGGATCATCGAATCCCAATTGAAATCCATTTTCGAACACAAAAGCAAACCGCTCGTGTCTGGGGCGATCCAGGGCGTCTTCGTAGTACTTAATGTCGCCCGTCATCCCAAAATGCAAAAGCACATGATGCCCATTGTCCAGGTGTGCAAAAAGGTATTTTCCCCGGCGGTAGGAGCCTGTAAAGCTGAGGCCTTGCAAGCGGTCTGCAAAACTTGCGCCATCCATATTGCGGATGATTTTGTCGTCGTGCACGTCTACGCGGGCAATGCGTTGCTGCAAGGCACTGGCATCAAAATAGCGCTGAAAAGTATTGACTTCGGGTAGCTCGGGCATGTAGTTTTTCGTTTTTTAGCCAACAGTTGAAAGCGGGGTTAGGTTTTAGGAACGGGGAGAAACACGGGCTTAATTTTCACTGTACCCTGCTGGCGCAAGTCTTGCGCTGCAGAGGACTGCTGGTTCAAAGGGTGAAGACTTATTCCAGCGGTAGTGCAATATTTTTGGTTATTTTGGGAGGACTTTGGCTAGCGAGAATTAACATTATTTATCCGCAAAACTCAAACAAATGCTTACTGTAAGTTTTGTTTTAAACGAAATTCCATCGAAGGAACAACTAGTAAACTTATACAATTCAGTTGGCTGGGGGCATAGTGACTATCCGAATATGCTGATAAGAGCAATTGAAAACTCAAGCTTCTTAATTTGTGCCTATGCAGAGAAAGAACTCATCGCTTTAGGGCGAGCCATTAGCGATGGCGTATTTACGGTTTATTTTCCTGACCTACTCGTAAAACCTGAATGGCAGAACAAAGGACTAGGAAGCAAAATAATGAATACTTTGCTTGATCATTTCAAAGACTTCCATAATCAAGTTTTGATAGCAGAAGATGAGGCTGCTAGAGCTTTCTATCTTAAACATGGGTTTAAACCAGAAACATTTGCAATGGGAATTTTATGCCCGTTCAAAGAAATTGCAGTAGCATCCAAAAGTGGAGATTAAAAAAGGGAATACGACAAATAAAAAACCCCAAGAGATGAAAAAATATGTGCATGTACAAGACGTAGTAGTCCGTTTAACGGACAACAAAACCTTTCGTACTTTTTTTACGCTCTATCTCATGGCAGAAACGGTTGAAGAGCGTCAAGTACTCAATGATCGATTTTGGAGAGATGCCAACACCTTGCATTTTGCTGAAATGCAATTATTAAAAGCTGAATTTACCCGTTGCTTCTTAAGGCTTCCAGGAATGGCTACAGATTTGTTGGGGCAAATTAGTGCTAAAGCAGCATAAACGCAGATTTACCTACCGCTGGGGTAAGTCTTCCACAGCAGGGGACTGTTGGTAAAATGCCTGAAATTATTCCAACGATATAGTACAATGTTTTTGATTGGTTTGGGAAGACTTAGACTAGCGAAGTTACAACTTTCAAAAAAGCATCTACTGAAATTAGAGGTACAGGAGGGAAATCGAGCGCTTTTAACACGTTGAAATGTTTGTCGTTCGTAACAAGATAATCGGCACTACCTGCTACAGCACAATCTACAAATTTGTCATCATCTGGATCATTGTTGATGAGTAACCATTTAATGTTAACATTTACACGAATGACGTTGGTGGAATTGATCAATAACTCAGCAATGTTTTGAGCAACTATTGAGTCAGTACGTTCTTCAAGAATTTCTAAATATTCAGATAAAATTCCATTGTCAATCAGCAATAGTATTTTGCCAGAAAGGAATGCGTCAAATATTGGCCGATAGGGAGATTTGCGGGGCAAACTCATCAGCAACGCATTGGTGTCCAAAACAATGCGAAGGGTTTTATCCATTTTGCCTTACTCTCATGTGCTCCTTACCCCATTCGTTCATCGTTTCTTCAGACCAATTGTTTTGTTCCCAAAGCAAATCCATTTGGTCGGAAGCTTTTTCTGCAAAATAGTTCGCCAATAAATTCCTAATTTCAGAAAGCTGTTCTTCGCTTAACTCGTAAGAAAAAACCTTTAAAAGTTCAAGTTGAAGATTGCTAAGCTTTTTTGATTCTATCACCATTGAATTGTTTTTACAAATCTAAGTTTTATTTGGAAATAAATCAACCCTGCCCAGATGAGACATTACACCAGCAGTAGCGCAAAATTATTAGTTGGTTTGGCAAGGCTCAGACTAAGGAGAAAACACGTTCTTAATCTTCAGTTGGCACAAAAATAATCTACCGATCAGGGGGCAAACCATCAAAACCCTTTACATTTACTCCAGCAAATACAACCATTATGCAAGTTTTACCTGGCAAAAGTTACCCCTTGGGTGCTACCGTAACCCCAGAAGGCGTGAACTTTAGCTTGTACGCCCAGAATGCTACTGCGGTGGAATTGTTGCTTTTTGATCAGCACGATCACCACCGGCCTACCCATGTCATCCAGCTCACTCCTCAGCACCACCAGACCTTTTATTACTGGCACTGTTTCATTCCCGACATGGAGCATGGTCAGGTTTATGGCTACCGCGTGCATGGGCCTTACAACCCCGATTCGGGCATGCGCTTTGATGCCCAAAAAGTATTGCTCGATCCGTATGCATTGGCTGTAGTAAGCGACACTTGGGATCGCAACAAGGCAGGGCATCCCGGAGACAATTGCGCTACTGCCCTCAAAGGCATTGTGGTGGATCCTTACCTGTACGATTGGGAAGACGATACCCCGCCCAATCATTCATTCGAGCGTACGGTCATTTACGAGTTGCACGTAGGCGGGTTTACCAAAGATCCTTCTTCTGGGCTGTCGCAAGAAATGCGCGGAACTTATCGGGGTTTGATCGAAAAAATACCCTACCTGAAATCTTTGGGCATCACCGCTGTGGAGCTTTTGCCCATCCAGCAGTTTGATCCCTTTGATGCACCCACCGGAAGACTCAATTACTGGGGGTACAGCCCCATTTCTTTCTTCGCGCCCCATAACGGATACGCTATCAACCAGGATTCACTCGGTGCCCTGGACGAATTTCGGGACATGGTCAAAGCCCTGCATAAAGCGGGCATAGAAGTGATTTTGGACGTGGTCTTCAACCACACTGCGGAAGGAGACGAAAACGGGCCAACGTTTTCCTGGAAAGGCTTGGCCAATCGAACTTACTACATCCTCACCGAAAACAAACGCCATTATAAAAACTACAGCGGCACGGGCAATACCCTGAATGCCAATCACTCGGTGGTGCGCCGTATGGTGCGACACTGCTTGCGGTATTGGGCCGGGGTGATGCGCGTGGACGGTTTTCGCTTCGATTTGGCTTCGGTATTGAGCCGTGACAGTGATGGCCGACCCATGGCCAATCCGCCATTGCTTTGGGAAATTGAGTCAGATCCGGTACTGGCATCCAGCAAACTCATTGCAGAAGCCTGGGACGTAGAGATGTACCAGGTGGGCAATTTTGTGGGGGATCGCTGGGCGGAGTGGAACGGAAAATTCCGCGACCGCATGCGGGCATTTGTCAAGGGCGATAGTGGCTACGCGGAAAAAATGATGCAGTGCCTCTTGGCCAGTCCCGACCTCTTCCGTACTGCTGAACGCAACCCCCATCGCAGCATCAACTTTGCCACTTGTCACGATGGGTTTACCCTGAACGACCTGGTCAGCTACAACGACAAACACAACCTGGCCAACGGTGAAGGCAACCGGGACGGCCACAACGACAACCGAAGTTGGAATTGTGGGGAAGAAGGCGAAACTAAAAATCCGGAAATCAACTCCTTGCGCCTCCGGCAAATCAAAAACTGTTTCGCCATCCTACTTCTCGCTCAGGGAACCCCGATGATCCTGATGGGCGACGAAGTACGCCGTACCCAAAAGGGCAACAACAACGCCTATTGCCAAGACAATTTGCTCAGTTGGTTCGATTGGACACAGGTAGACAAAGAAAAAGACTTGCTCCACTTTGTGAAGGAGATGATCAAACTCAATATGACCTTGCCCCATTTTCAGGAATCTTATTTTCTCAACAGCCAAAGTACTACGGTACACTGGCACGGCATCAAACCCGGTGAACCCGACTGGAGCGACGATTCCCACAGTCTGGCCTTTTCGCTGCACAATCCAGAATACAACGAAGAAATTTACGTGGTCATGAATGCCTATTGGGACAGCCTCAAGTTCAATCTCCCCGCTCCAAGCAGACCAGACGGCAAGGGCTGGTACCGGCTGGTAGATACTGCCCTGCCCAGTCCAGATGACATCAGCAGTACCATGCCTTCTGAGCCACTGTCTTCAGAGGTGTATCAGGTCGCCTCTCGCTCAGTGGTCGTACTTTTGGCCAAAAGCACCGACATCGATGACGCTTGGATGATGCCCAGTGAAACGACTTTTGAAGGAATGATTAAGGACGAGTGGCCAGGGCACTAGTAATGGCTGCAACAATTTTGCGGCGCTGCTCCTGATACGGCGCCGCTGTCAATTTTACCTGCGCCACAATCGCGTCTGGTGCCGTCGTTGGATGACCGCTATCAAAAGGGGGCTGCGGAAGGTATTCCATCATCAACTGGATGGCTTCGGCGGTAGCCTGATCAAACAGGGTTGCCGCCAGGGTCAATCCAAAATCGATTCCTGCCGATACCCCACCGCCAGTGATGCGGTTGCGGTCTTGAACCACCCGATCGGGCAGCACTTCTATATCCTCAAATTGGCGCAACAAATCCAGCGACAGCCAATGCGTGGTGGCCCGGTAGCCTTTGAGCAACCCTGCTGCTGCCAAAATCAGGGCTCCGGTGCAAACCGAGGTCACATAAGCGGATTGTTCACTTTGCTGGCGCAAAAAATCGAGCAGGACTTCATCTGTCAAACACTCGTTGATACCCGGGCCTCCGGGGACGCAGATTACGTCCAGTTGTGGTGCTTCGGCAAAACTGCAATTGGGTAAAATGGCCATGCCTTTCTCCGTAACCACCGGGTCGAGGGTTTTGGACAACAGCAATACCTGGGTGTCCGGCAAGCGGGCAAATACTTCATATGGCCCCGTCAAATCGAGTTGGGTCAGTTTTGGAAAGAGAATGAATCCGATGGTTTTCATTGGCGAATTTTTAGCATTACAAACTCACGAGCTAAAATAATTTGCATATGATTCTTAAACCGCCGGCGATAAAACCAGCAGCCCAAAACACTCCCCACAATGCAGATAAGCCTATTGAGTAGGCAACGCGTTGGTAAATGGGGAGCTCTGATCTGAAATAGGGAAAACAGAAAATCAGCAGTAAGGCAATCAAACCATACCAAACATAAACCGTATTGCCCCACTCACAGGAATATGGCCCGCAAATGAATGCCAAAATGAATTGACAAATCACTAGCGCGAGGTAAATAAGCAAAACAGTTTTCATGTTTTTTTATGCAAATTACAAAGTTATGCACTATCAATCCATTAGCCCGCTTGCAGCGACAAGTGCTGGAGAATTTCCATTGCTTTCCCGGCGTCTTTTTTGTCCACAAAAATATGGTCGTGGTAAAAAGCGGCCACTACATTGCAACTGACGGCCCCGTCGGCCAGGGCATTGGCAAAAGCTGCGGTTAGGCCAACGGCTTCCAGGTCAGAGTGGACACTCAGCGTGATCCAGGAGGCAACAAAGGAATACGCCATCTGGTAGTGATCCGCACTTTCTCGGGTCAAAATAATGGTGTAGCCTTCTGCTTCTTTGAATAACATTAGTGCGGCTTCCAAAGGGATGGTACCTAGCTTGGGAAGGACACAAAAAACGTAATCCCCATTGTTGAGGATTGGGCGCATGGTTTTGAGTAGGGTGCTGAGGTCTTTTTCTCCGGGCATTTTATCGTTTTTCTAACTCAAGTTGTGATCTATTCCTTGATCTAAGTTTAGTCAATCTCGCAGCTTCGCTGCATTTTAATTTACCACGACGGCACGACGAACACGACGATTGGCGTGCTTTGCACCCCAATTGCCCGACGCTTGCGTCGGGTTGTGCGGAGCTAACGTCGTGTTCGTCGTGTCGTCGTGGTGAATTTATGTTTTGGCGCAGCCAAAATTTTACGTTAAGCTTACCTTCAAATATGGATTTACAAGCCTTATCTCCTAAAGTTAATAAATCACAACGTAAGTTAACATCTGTTTTGGCAGGCCCCCTTTTACAACCTTGGCGCCTTCGGCTTAATCGGTGCTTCAAACGCATTTACGCCCGGCACTTTGAATTTCCGCTTGTATACCTTATCGTGGCAAGTGATGTACATGGTGTCAAAATCCTTGCCACCAAAGCACATGTTGGAGACCTGGCCTTTGGTTTTGGGTACAGGCAATATGGCGTTGACGCGGCCCAATTGATCCAGTACCTGAATGCCCATGAGGGAACTGACATAAATGCGCCCATCGCGGTCGCATTTCAGGCCATCCGACCAGGCGTTTTCGTCGATGTCGCGTACGTGCAACCAACCGAAACGTTGCTTATAAGCCAACTTGCCATCGGCCTGAATTTGGTATACCCACACCCAATGCGAAGCCGATTCGGTAACGTACAATTGGGTCTGATCAGGAGATAGGCAAAGTCCATTCGCAAACTTCAAGCCTTCGTCTACCACTACCTTTTCGCCAGTAGGTCGAATCAGGTACAGTTTGCTGGGCTTTTCCCGACCATCCGGCGAAGTGATGTAAATATTGCCATTTTTGGCCACGGTGATGTCGTTTCCGCTGATGCTGTCGGCCACAATGGCCTCTTTTCCGTTGGCATCATAACTCAGGATTTGTTTGGTGCCACCGGCTACCGTATAGCGCTTGCCATCCGCACCAAAGGCGGTTCCACTGGATTTTTTGGCATCGAGATTCAACTGGGTAAGCTTTCCGGTGAGGTCTACTTTGTAGGTTTTAGAAGTGGGGATGTCCTGAAAAAAGACTTCTCCCTGAGCATTGGTGGCGGTGCCTTCGTTGAAGGTATAGCCTTCGCCAACCAGTTCCCACTCGGTATTTTCAACCAAAATAGCGCTCAGGAAATCATTTTTGGAAACGCCTTTGGCCACAGGTTTCGGGTAATCTTTCCACAACCAGCGCATGGCTTGTGGAAAAACAGCCGTGCCATGCTGCCCATTGTGGGCACCTTCGCCCCAAACGTGATTGACTTCATACCCTGCAAAAGTTAGAGCGCGTTCCATGGTTTCGTTGGCTTTCCACCAATCTCCAGCGTAGATGTTGAGGTCGTTGGCACCGTCTTGCAAGAAGATGCGAATAGGCTTGGGTTCGTACTTCCGAATCAAGGAAGGGTAGCGATCCGCGCCGCGCAGATTGACGTAAGTGCCAATGGCGCTGAATACCCGCGAAAAAGCATCTGGACGTTCCCAGGCTGCCGTAAAAGCGCACACTGCGCCACTGCTGGAGCCTCCGATGGCGCGGTCATTGCCGCTTTGCGACAATTTGATGGCTCGACCATCGCTGGTTTTTTTCTTTTCTACCTCCGGTAAAATTTCCTCTAGCACCAGGCGGGCGTAATTGTCGCCCAGGCCGTCGTATTCAAAACTACGGTTGAACCGATCAAGCGCTGCATCGGGATTGGCTGCTTTTACTTTGCCGGGAGTGATGAAAATCCCAATGGTGATGGGCATTTCTTTTTGGTGGATCAGGTTATCGAACACCGTGGGTGCTTTCCACTGGATGCCATCCTGGTTGACGTACACGCAGGCGGGCTTGTCGGCACGGTATTGGGCGGGAACGTACACCGACACTTCGCGGGTAGTGCCCGGAAAGATTTTGGAATTGTCAAAGGTGAAGCTGAAAATCTCACCCTTGGGCACACCAGCTTTTTCAACTGAAGCGGGATCAGCGGGGTAGTTTTCGGTAGGCGTTTGTGCAACGGCAAGAGCAGAAAAGAGCAAAAGGAGCGATGCGATCAGATTTTTCATAGGTGTGGTTTTAGGATGCTTACAAAGCAACGACAACTATGCAAAATAAGGATAAAATGCGGCAAAGTATGACGCAAAAAATTACTTTCCGATTTTTTGAGCGGCAAGTAATTTTTCTGCGAAAGACTCCTTTTAAAAAAATTAGTGCTTTGGCGGCCCGCCTGGTCCACCAGGCCCACCTGGGCCACCTCTTTTGGGTGGCTTGTGGCTTTCCATAAATTTGGTGTATTTGGCCTTTTGCTCTGCGCTAAGCAAGGCCATTATTTTTTGATCCAGCTCCTTGCGGGCAGCTTCCATGGTGGCCTGATCTGGAAGGCCTTGCTTGGCTTGTTTGTCCATTTTTTCTTTCATGGCCTTCAGGTGGTCGAGCTGAATGCTGAGGATGGCCTCCTTTTGCTCGGTAGAAAGCGACAATGCCTTGGCCAGTTCGTTGACCATCTTTTCCATTTGTTGGGGACTTGGGGGAGGGGGTGGCCCGGGATGATCCATGTTTTGGCTGATTCCCAGATTGGAAAGCGCCAAAAAACAAATGAAAAACAGAATGAATTTTACACGGATTTGGTTCATGGTATGCTGATTTAACGGGTGAGTTTGGTTAGACGAACTTCGTTGAAAGTACCTGCACCAGGAGGAAAATTTTTTTCAAAAAATAAAAAGCCAGTGCTTACACAGGGCAGGCACTGGCTTTTTATTAGACTTAATACAGCCCTTTTTAGCTAAACAAGGATTGCAACTTCATGGCAACACCCATATCTCCTTTGATTTTTACTTTGCCACCCATTACGGCCATCATTGGATTCAGTTTGCCGTTGCGCAAATCCATCAGGGTTTCCAGGCTGGTGATGATGTTGCAGTCGGCCTCTTTGTCTTCATTGCTTACCTGCGGAGTCTCGCCACTCATGTCCAGGAAAACATGGCCTTCATCAAAAGTGAATTTGAGTGTTTTGCCAATAGAAGGCGCTTTGCTGGCCAGTGCTTTGAATTGTTCGGTTATTTCGTCGAGTGTCATGGCAGTTTTGATTAAATGACTTAGCGAATATTCGCTGCAATATACACCAATATACTAATTATTGTCTTCTACGGTGGTCAAAATCTCCACCGCATTGGTGTAGGTTTCCTGCATAGCGGTGGCATTCGCTTGTCCTGCAAAAAGCGCCATTTCGCAGTTTTGGAGCAACTTTTTCAGGCGTTCTACCAAATCAGGTTGCACATTCAGTTGCGCCAGCGCTGCGGTGATTTTTTCCTTAGACCAATCCGCCTTGGGTATGCTCAGTTTATCCCCCAAATACCCCAAAATGGCTTTGGAAACGGCATCGTAAAACTCGCGGCTGTTGTTGGCTTTTAAGTGTTTTTCTGCCTGGTTGAGGTG
>NZ_JBBAKG010000025.1:0-76539 GCF_040403615.1 Haliscomenobacter sp.
TCTCAAAACTAATCCTTCTCCTCTAGTCTTCAAATTTTAATGCGTTTACCCTGTCCCTCCACCCCGGCTTAGGCTTAGCTGACTTCCGTTAATGCTGAGTTGCTGGATTTCATTTATGGTACTGGTATCGCCATCGCCCGCATTTGAAATCGTATTACCGCTGATTTTGATGCCGGTACCGGCAGTATAGGTCGTGCCAGTTCCACCGCCACCCGTGCTGGAATTGCTAATGGTATTTCCAACAATGGAGATGCCTTCCCCTGCTTTCAGGTCAGTACTAATGACGTTGGTGGGGCTAATGGAAATACCCGTACCTGCACTATAGGTAGTACCACTCCCGCCGGAAGCAGGAAGAACAACCGTGCCTCCATTTTTACTCAAAGTCAGTTGTGTGCCACTTAAGCTAAGCCGTTGAATTTCATTGGTGGTGTCTCGATCTCCCGTATTGGTAATGGTGCTTCCACTAACACCGATACCGTGGCCTGCTTTGAGGTTGGTTTTTTCGGCGTAGAGGGCGTAGGGTACACTGAGGATTTGAGTAGTTCCAACTGACAAATTGTCTACTACTACTTCTAGGTACTTGGGGCCTTTTGCCCAATCGACGTTTTGGAATTCCGAAAGCTTCGTACTGCCTATCGCCAAGGTGAACAATCCTTGATCATTGGTAGAGGTAAGAAACTTTTCCGAAAACTCAATCGCGCCATCTGATTTCAAGGTGTGAATTTTGAATTCTACGTTGATGGTTTTCAGCGCTTTGGGCGTGCCATCAAGATTCCAGGCAATAGCTTGGTAGTTGATGGATTGGGGGGACTGGGCAAACAATACAATAGCGGTAAAAAGGGTGAAGATTAAGGATATTAGCTTTTTCATCGCATTAGGTTTTGATGGATTGGAGATAGGTTAACGGATGCGAACTAAGGCCATCCAGTGTTCATCAATGCGAAAACTACTACCTACCCCTGATACATTACAAGTCATGCGTAATTGCTCTCCTTTATCCAATTGAGCTACCCAAACACCCACTCCGTTACCCCTTGACTGACCTCCAGTAACTACATGCAGAAGGGTACCAGCTTTGTCCGCAGTGGCCACTCGGAGCGTGGCCTCACTTTTTGCCGGATCCAGCCCTATTATCCAAGCACTAAAAAACACCATGTATATGCCTGAGTTAGGGACAATTAATCTATCAATTTTTTCAACCTCAAAAAAGGAAGTTGCGGAAGCTACAGAAGCTCCAAAATGAGCGCCTGTGGCATTTACGGTTAGATAGTCAACACCGGGTAATGACACTGAATTCCCATTACTAATGCTCAACACCCCATCCGCATAATTCAATATCTGTTTATCAATAGAGGGTAAATCCACACTTCCTCCATTGGGGCTTAAGGTCAATTTGCTGCCCACCAGGCTCAACGCCTGCTGCTCATTTGCGCTGATGGTATTGCCCGTGATGTTGATACCAGAACCCGCTGTATAGGTTGTGCCACCACCACCTGAGCCAGTCGGTAAGGTGACACTGCCTCCTCCTTTACTCAGGGTTAGTACATTGTTGTTGCTGTTAAGTGTAAGCTCTTGAATTTCATTGGTTTTGTCGGCATCTCCATCTCCACTGTTGCTGATGGTATTGCCTGTTATACTGATCCCAGTCCCCGCAGTATAAGTCGTGCCTGTTCCACCACCACCCGTGTTGGTATTGCTGATGGTATTTCCGACTATGGAGATGCCTTCCCCTGCTTTCAGGTCAGTACTAATGACGTTGGTGGGGCTGATGGAAATCCCAGTACCTGCACTATAAGTAGAGCCACTACCGCCCGAAGCAGGAAGAGTGACGGTACCTCCATTTTTACTCAAAGTCAGTTGAGTGCCACTTAAGCTAAGCCGCTGAATTTCATTGGTAGTATCTCGATCTCCCGTATTGGTAATGGTGTTTCCGCTGACACTGATGCCCGGGCCTGCTTTGAGGTTGGTTTTTTCGGCGTAAAGGGCGTAGGGGACACTAAGGATTTGGGTAGTTCCGACTGACAAATTGTCTACTATTACTTCCAGGTACTTGGGGCCTTTTCCCCAATCGACGTTTTGGAATTCAGAAAGCTTCGTACTGCCTATCGCCAAGGTGAACAATCCTTGATCGTTGGTAGAGGTAAGAAATTTTTCCGAAAACTCGACTGCCCCATCTGATTTCAAGGTATGAATTTTGAATTCTACATTGATGGTTTTCAGCGCTTTGGGCGTGCCATCAAGATTCCAGGCAATCGCTTGGTAATTGATGGATGGGGGGGATTGGGCGAACAATACAATGCAAGTGAAAACTGCGAAAATTAAAGATTGTAGCTTTTTCATTTAGGGATTTTAAATATTAGAATAACGTCTTGAAAATACGACCATAATTTCAATATACAAAACTTAAAAGAGGAAAATATTTAAATAATTAATACCTTTGATTTAAACATCTGTACGGGAAAAATTGTGTAACTTCAGATGTTGTAAATATTGTCAGGTTATGTTTAGGGCAGTTATCGTATTTCTAGTTTTTATTTTTATTAAAATGGGCTTGATTGCTCAGTGTGATCCTTCCGTTATGCCATCTGCGGATCAAAAGTTAGCATATCGACCAAGAGGAAATCGCTGCGAGGGTTTCTTTTCACCCAAGATTGCTGCACATCGAATCAGAATTGTGAGTTTTACATTAGGAGAAGTGCGCTTTGAGGCAGATCCATCCGAGGTAATCGAGGTGAAAGCTCCGGCAGAAGATTTGAAACTCCAGGCGATTGGCATTCCTAATGATTTATATTATCGCATGGATGTTGAATTGAAGGGGAATTCTTTGGAATGGCCAGTAAGTGATGTGCTTTATCAAAATGACCAGAGCAAATTAGCGCGCAACATTGGCATACTTGCCTTCAAGCAAGAAGGCAAAGACAAGGTGTACTATCCGGTCAATATCCAAGGAAAAAAAACAGCACTATCTGAGCCCGCCAAAACAATCATTCTGAAAATTGTGTCAACGACCAGACTTGCTCAGGTTGCATGGAAAATTGATAAAACAGGCGAAAAATACCGTCCTGTCAATGGTAATTCTTTCAAAGCTTATACTCCTGTTTACATTCGTATTCCTGCTGATTTGGTTGGATTTCAGTCTATAGTGATTAGAGCAGTAGAAGAAAGTAGCCCGAATCCCTTATTCTTGAATATAAAAGTAAGAATCTGACTAAAATGAATCCCATTGTACCTACCCGCGCGGAAATACTTCGGTTGCTTGAAGAAAATGACTTGGATACTTTGATTCCAATTCTAAAGTACAAAGCGATTGAAGAAAAGAACTTCGATCTGGAGCAGCAAATTATTTTATTGAGTTCAAGGTACAATCAGTATGTACAGCAACATCAGTTAGAGTTGGCGGAGGCAAAAGAGCTCAGAGTAGAATTGAATAAAATAAAAATGGGCCTGTTGAATCTGGTTAATCAACTTAATCTGGATCCGGGCAAACCTCAGCTGTCCTCACAGAAGATTCAAAAAGCAAGGCTAAACAAAATCACAATTATTCGATTGATGGTGGTTTTTATAGCAATTTGTTTTTTAAGTGTATTGTTTTATTTGGCTCAGGTCAGATTGACCAATACCCAATTCACCTTAAAAGCCAAAGTAAGTCAACTGGGTTTGCGCGCAACTCAGTCCTGGATTCCTGGCAACGGAGTTGACCTTTGGTTGAGGCGCTTTGAAGCATACCATCTCGCAAATTTTTCTTCTTTTTCTACATCCTTGTATAGCAATGGTGATGGCCCTTTATCCCTGTTTTTTTCCAAAGGACGAATTCGGATTGATTCGATTTCATTTTTACCAAAACATGAAATTATTCTGTTGATGGATGGTGATGAGCTTCAACTTAAGTTAAACAATGGAGCCATCAAGGGAGGACTCTTTTTGAAAAACAGTCAGTTAAGTTCGCCTGACTTAGGGATTGAGCAAAAGTTAGGAGTAAATCCGCTTGGCGATTTTTTTATGTTTGATTCTGAGGAAAATCCTGAGTTCAGCCTGATGCCTGCACGAAAAGGCGGATTGAAACTCCCTACGATGGAGGTAGATTCTGTATTTCTTTTCAGGCTTGAGAATAATTTAAATGTTTCGACAATCCAGGAAGGTACCTTACAAATAGGCAGGGCAAGGCCGATTAACTTGGCCAGTGGTGCACCCATTTTGTTGTCGAATTTGCGACAGGGAAAAATTCACTTCAATCAGCTTGACCAATATCTTGAAATTGAATTGACTGGTCAGGTAGGGAAAATTGTGCAAATTCAGAATGGGGACGTCAAGTCAATGATGCCAACACTTTTGGAGCATTTGCGAATTAATGCCATGTTGTATTATGCTATCATCACAGGTGCGGCATTGATGGGGATTTTTTATGCGTTCAAAAAAATGTTGTTAACTCAAAAAAGAAGACTTTTATGAAGTCAAATGTACTACTGAAGTCAATATTGATTGTTGTTTTACTGAAGCTATTGGGTACACCTAATGCCACATTTGCTCAACAAGTAGCTACCTACAAAGCAAAATCCTTGAAAGGAAACGTTGTGAGGATTGAAGCAACTTTTCCAAATGATAAAATTGATGGATTTGGTTTTATTATTGGAGCGAAGGATAGTTTTTATATCGTAACAGCACTTCATAATTTACAAGGAAAGGACGACGAAGACATAGAAGTCAGACCCACGGATATAAGGGTATACTTTGAAAATGAAACATCTGTTTCTGGAGTATACAAATATGATTGGAATGGACTTGCCGATTTGGCAATGCTCTCTGCTCCTTTTGGAAACAAGCAACAGAATTGGACTCGATATAGTGTGATGAGTCAAGATATGCAAAAAAACTTTGCTGTAACTTATTTAGGAAAGGATAAAAGTTGGACTTCTCCACTAGTAGAAGGAAAAGTTGAGACGATAAGCCAAACTCGTCATGAAATATACTTTCTCATAGATGAATTACTGGGAGGAACTTCTGGCGCACCATTAATTGGGAGCAATGGGATTGCAGGTATGATTTTGAGTACAGATACACAGAAATCCCAGAAAAATGGAACCGCAATCCAAATTTCCAGGCTTAAAACATTAATAAATGAGTCTAAACCAGGCTATTATATGCTTGAATCTGACGTTAGTGGAATGCGCTCTATTCCTGGAGGAGCCTTTGTTATGGGGGATAAAAATGGAGCAGATAATGCACGCTATGAACATGAAGTTAAAGTGAAACCTTTCTATGTCATGCCATATGAAATCAGTTTTGAAGAATATTATAAGTACTGCAATAGCAAACAGAAAAAAAAGCCAAATGATCAGGGTTGGGGCAGCGGGAATAAACCGGTAATCAATGTATCCTGGTTCAATGCCATAGATTATTGCAATTGGAGAAGTGATCAAGAATTACTGAAACCCGTTTATGACATTGGCGAAAATGGTATCGTTAAACTCGACACTAATAAAAATGGATATCGGCTGCCAACTGAAGCAGAATGGGAATATTTGGCAAAAACTGGAAGCATTGAGCAAGGTGAAGCAATTTATCAAACACCCAAAGAGGTGAATTTTAAAACGAAAGCAAAAAGACAAAGCCCTACTTGGGCTGTTTCCGAAGGAAGCGAAAATAATTTTGGTGTTTTCAATTTAAGAGGTAATGTGGCAGAATGGTGTTGGGACAATTACGATCATGATTTTTATAAGAATTCAGGTCCTAAAAATCCCATTGGCCCATCATCAGGTAGAGCTAAAGTAATTCGAGGTGGAAGTTGGAATAGTGATAAATTCGGTATACGGCTACATGCCCGTGATTCCAAGCTTCCTAATTTTGGCTACCCAACGGTCGGATTCAGATTGGTTCGCAACGCGGAATAAATCATTTTTTAATTCTGGTAGAAAGCATAAGAAATACCAATATCAAAAGTTTGCCCAAAATAAGAGTTGAGTTTAGATACAAACTGATTGTACCCCAAACTTAAGCGCAAAATATTGCCGCTTGTGGTTTCGATCATAGTACCAGCTTCAAACTTTATGGATTTTGATGTTCCACTACCTAATCCCAACCAAAGCGCCTTATTAAATTGGTATCGGATATTGGCGTCAATGCCAATGGGGCTATCGGGAAGGTATCTGCCCAAAAGATTAAATTCTATGAAATTGAAGTCTTTCTTGTTGAAGAAATGGTAGTAACCCACATTGGTATAATAATGAGGTTCTTTGATTACTTCATATGTATTTGATGGAGTCTTAAATGCTTTATTCAGGCTAAACATTTGTGGGATGGATGCTCCAATATAAAATATCCGCTCGTCATCCGTGGGATCTGTACAAAACATTAATCCTAGACCAACATCGTAGTAAAACTGCTGGGGATTTAGATTTGCGGTACTGATGATGTTGGTATTGTCTGATCCACTTAAAAGTTCACCCAAATTCAGTCGGTATTGTATGCCACCCAAGCTGATTCCACCAGCAAGAATATGGTCATTCTGAATCGGTATTCGATAGGCTATATTTCCGTAGATCCCGGTTTGCCCAATGGCACCAACCTGGTCATTGACTAAATGTAATCCACTTGAAAAATTAAACTGGTCATCATCGATGTATTCTAAAGATAAAATTTGTGTTCTGGGAGACTCAGGGAGTTTTAGCCATTGATTTCTTGCTGTTAAGCTACCCGAGATATTCATATTATAAGCCAAAAAATTGCTGCTTACTCCTGCTGGGTTTATTAAACCCGCATGATCTCTGTAGAATTGATACAATGGAAGTTGCTGTCCAAGAATTACTTGTGAAAACAAAGAAATTATTCCTATAATGAAGTATACTTTTAGTCGCATGTGATTAGGATTTAAGGTTTTATTATTCGATTATATAGAGTGCACCTTTCTTCGCTTTTTTATCTCCGGTTTTTCCACTTTCAATGATGTAGTAATATGTTCCATGTGGTAATATGCCTGAAGAAGAGCAATTTTCTGTACATTCTCCGTGCCAATTGTTTTGATAGGCTTCCGCCTGATAAACCAATTCACCCCAGCGATTGAATACCTTGATTTTATTATTAGGGTAATTATCTAAGCCATCTATTTTCCAAGGGGATTGCATGTTCACAATTTTATTGGCACTCAAATCCAGTTCGCTATCATCAATGACTTCTACCTTGAACCAGGCATCTTCGGAAATGCAAGTTGCGACTTTAGGCTGTTGTGGTGCTCTTACTTTTAGCGTAACGCGCCCTTCTATAGCTTTCGTAGCAAGCAATTTCAACTGATAAATGTCTACTCCAGAGGTATCCATCTGGTTGGGTAGTGTCCATACAAATAAACTATTGGATGGATAACTATTGGTCGTAAAGAGCCGGATGGTATCGCCTAATTTTACACGTTCAGTGCCTTGAATAATGGGCAATTGTAATTTTGCACTGTCATTTGGCATCAAGATCACGGATACAACATTTGACGCACACAAGCCTTGGCCAATCTTTGTGTAAATGACCAACTTATTAGCTATTGTTACATTCGGCTCCTTTATTTCATTTTTCAATGTTGAATCTCTGTACCAGCGTACTTGATTGGGTGGATAGAAAGGATTGGCTCTTTGAGCTACATCTTGAAGAGAAATGATCGACTTACCATTATTGTTAAGACAATTTGCGTAAGTACTGATTCCGATACCTTGCTTTTGTTCTATGCGCACCTCTACACTTGATTCGCGTTCCTTACAACGATTTGCTCCTTCCACTCTGTAAATGAAAAAATATTTACCGGGTTTATTTCCTTTTGGGATAAAATAGGGCATGGCCGGGTCAAAAGAATTGCTGTCTACTGGACTGAAACTACGCCATTTACCTCCGCTCGATTCATCTTTTAGCAAGTCATCGAGCATAATGGGGGTGTCCTGATTGCTGCAAACAGATAATGCAGGCTCGGGCTTACCCGGATAATTATTCGGAGTGACTTTAACTTGGAATATTGGTTTATTTAGCGAGGTATAGCATCCCGGCAAAGCGTCATTTCCTACCGCAAGAAAAGTATAGTTCGTATTTTGTTCAGGAAAGAAATCAAATAGCTGTTCACTGCGTACGCTTAATGTGTCTTGCTTAGTGCCATCACTAGTGTATACAACTCGATAAATGCCATTTCCTCCACCTAGGGTAAGTGAAGTTCTTGCTGGTTCACCTGCACAAATATTGATCTGATTTTTGGCTAAAGTGGCCGTCAAGGTAGGACAAATAATCGTAGTACAAGTTTGAGTATCTACACTTACGCCACATATTCCGCTGCCCATTGCTTGAACTTCAATTTTAATTTTGCTTCCCGGTGCTAAGTTTGAGAATGTCAGGCTGTTTCCTTTTTTTACGCCAGTTTCAGAAGTGCCAGAGATAACTCTTTCCTTGTAATCAGTAGCGCCTCCAACCTGAGACCAATTGAAAGAGATGGAGTTTCCACTTGGTTTCCCACAAGTAATTAATGCTGGTGATAATTTTCGATCTACTTCGATAGATTGCTCAAATTTCTCAGACTCACATCCATCATTGCTAATGATCAAGCTCACTTTTTTTGAACCATTAATTGACCATATGTTTCCTTGTTGTTTAGCTTTTTGACTTTTTACTAATAATCCGTCTGAAAAATTCCAGATGAAATTAGCGTTACTAATCGTGTCCTTTCCTGTAAAAGTGGCAAAAACGGAATCTCCAGTACACGAATTAACGGGCAAACTAAAATTGGCAAATGGTCTTTTGCGTACCAATAGATTGGTGGTTTGTCCAATTTCTTTCACATTGGAAGAAACAACCCGCATAAGGTAATTTCCAGGAGCTAAAGTAGCGGGTATTTCAATGGGTACTTTTCGAATGGTTGTGCCTTTTGCTTTACCAATTATGATAGGATTTGTAAAAGAACCTTTTTCATCAGAAACTTCAATTGTAAATTCATTGTCTTGCCCAAATAATAGGAGGGTAGAAAAACTAACTTCAGTCATTCCACCTATGCATACTGCCTTTTTTAGCGGTAAAGTTACTAGTGGCTTTGATGGAACCAATGAGGACAATGGTTGTAAAACACCTTGAGTAAGGTAACTTCCATTGCTACTTTTGAGGGTTTGAACTGCTGTTTCTCCAATGGAATAGCTTAACGTGTAATTTTCAAAACGAAAATAATTTCCAGTAGTATTTAATACTTGCTGCGCCTTAATGTTAAGGAATCCTAATGAGAAGAAAGTAAAAATAATTAATCTAAGATTTGATTGAACTAGCATTTAATCCGGGTTAAAGGTTGTAGATTTTTGTTTTGAAATGTTATTTTACCAATCAAATTTCATGATATAAGGCTTGTCTTGGAGTGACAATATGCGTACTTCGGTCTACCTCACCTCCACCCATCGCCTCACCCCCAGCTTCTCCTTGATCCGCCGCTTATGCGTATTCACCGTATTCATCGACACGAACAGTTGCTGGCCGATTTCTTTACTGCTGAGGCCTTTGAGTACAAATTGCAGCACTTCCCGTTCTCGGTTGCTCAGTACCTGCAACTTATCCAGCACTACAACTGACCTGCGGAGCCGGATTAAGTGCAAAGTGGCCATCAACTGGGGTTCAGTCACTGGATGGACCAGTACAGCTTGTGGTTCAATGTCAAGGGCAGTTTCCAATGCAGGAATGTCCAGTTCATCGCAGCAAGCCAATACTCCACACCTGGTTTGAGTCTGGAAAGCTTGAATGAGCTGACTTTCACGAGCATTTATAGGCAACATCACGACGATAAGATTGGGCTGGCGTTCCTGCCAAATCTCTGCGTAGTGCAATTCGTCTATGGATACCTCCCAATATTTTTCGCTGTATCTTTCAAACAGCGTATTATAAGGTGCCAATCGGCGGTTTTGGTCATAAATCATCAATATGCGCATAGATATCCCAGTATCATCACCGTCGGTGAAGTACAATACTTGTTGAATAAAGAATCATGTGGTAAATCTGACCGGATTGATCCGAAACAGAAAAATTCAGCTATTTGCCAATACCTACACTTGATAGCATTTCAATAGTTTGGGTTATCAGAATAGACTGATTTTTTTTGGGATATTTATACAATAAAAAGGAGTTGAAAAACGCAGTAGTAAAATTACTATGCATTCAATGAATTTCTTGTCACCGTTTATGGTGATTTTTGACCATTACCACCCCAAAGGAAGCAAGAATGCCCATGCTTCAATTTGTAGCCGTCGATTGCTTTTTACGGATGGTTGACAAGGGAGCGCATGCCAGTAGTCATATGTTGAGCCATCAGTCAGGATGTGCGCCTGTTTTATTGCGGTCCAATTGCCTCCTACACCAGTAAAACTGGCAAACGGTGTCGGACAGGGTTGGTGTACAATTTGCAAGCCCAATTCAGTTGATTGGTTTAAAGTTCGAAATTTTACCAAGCTTGAATGAGGCAAGGTTTTCCAGGCCAGTTCATATTGTTCATTCAACGCAAAAAAATGTTGTGTAGGAATTTTCAATAGTGCAGGCTTCAGTTGATCTGGATAAAAATCAAGGACAGGACAAGGTTCAGGCGCAAGATTCGATCTTTCACCTTGCAGCAATTTATAGTTTTGGGCGGCGGCAAAAGCAAGGTGTAGATCCTCAGCGTGGGAAAGCTGTTCAAAGCTGGTGCTGTACTCTGAGCCATTTGGTTGACGATGGAGGGCAATCAAAGTCTGAAAAAAAAGCAATTGTGCAGCATTGAGTTTGTTTGAATGGAGGGCCAACAATTGCTCGGCAGGTTCAAATTCATGATTCAGCAAGTGGATCATCAATAAATTCAAGGTGCTCGACAAATAAGCTGGTCGTTGCAAATGCGCCATTTGCAGGGCTCTTTTTGCGGTATTGAGCAAAGTATTCAGTTCAGACGTTTCATCGGGGCTTAAAGGCCCTCGAAATGCCTCCAACCGAAAGAGTCCTGCGGCCAATAGCGGGTAGTAAGGCGTAGCTTCTTGTCGATTCCGAAGTTGGATAGCCGCCAATGCAGCAGCCGTGCCCCAATTGTGCCACACTTCAGCACCTTGGTAATATTGAGCGATGTACTCAAAGCAAGCAGTTGCGACGGGGTATTGCTGCAAGCCCATCAAAAACAAACCTGATTCCCAGACTTGCCACAACGAGTCGGTTTTGCTGCCAATCCAGCTGGTGTATCCCTGTCGTTCTTTTTGGCTGGGATAGCCGGGTAAGTTTGGATCAAAGTGATAACGGCGGTACAGCTTTTCGATAAACTGAGGCAGGTGTTTTTTTACCTGAGCCAAGCCTGCCAATTTGCAAAGAAAAAGCCCGTATAAATCGGCATTGCCTTCATCTGCCTGCGGAGTATGGCTCTGGCGATAATATCCAAAAAAAGCGTGAATGGATTTGGAGGTACTGCGGTGTGCAAAGAGGTGCCCCATTTCATGGCCGATGATAAAACTAAGCAGAGCTGTAGAGTCTGCCCCAAATTGCCGACATACTTCCAGCGCTTGCACTTCAAGGATAATCTGATTTTCTCTTGGCTTACAGCTGGCTACAGAAGAACTGTCATTGCTCAACAAAATTTGTGGTACGGTACGACGTTGGTCTTCGGCTATGCTATACAATCGATTCACTAGCGCCTGGAGAAAAGGTGATGGCTTAGAAATAGTACTGGGTAGATTTGACACCGTGGGTGATGTTGTTGCTTGACTCCTTTCAGAGACCGCAACTGCTTTAGGCTGCTCTGCCTGGCAAGCCATCAACGCAAGAAGAATAAAAAATAAAACTGGGCGCATCGGTGTTGATGGTTAATTTTAAGGGGTGTTTTACTTTTCCAATTGTTGCAACATCAGGCGCGCCGACTCCTGATAAGGATCAGTGGCATCCCGAGCAATTTCTCGCCATATTCTCTTGGCGCGTTGCTGCTTCCAATAACTTTTTGCGTAAGCACAGCTCAACTCATACCGGGTAGCTTGTTTTACCCAGGTAGGGGCGTTGGTTGGCATCTTCATCCAGGTTTGTATGGCCAACTTGTTTTTTTGCTGTTCCTGATAAGCCTTGCCTAAAAAGAACTGAGCGACGGCATCGGGCTTGAGATTTGTAGTGCGGGATAGAAAATCGACAGCAGCTTCCAGTTCGCGGTTTTCCAGCGCGAGCAACCCTTTTAACAACAAACTATCGGAAGTGTTTTGACGTGCAAACCCCTGCATTTCCAAGGCATCTAGTTCTTGATTCAATAACTTTCGGGTATCCTGGTGGTAGGTTTGTTCCACCCGCAATAGTTTTTGCTGCTGCTGTTGCACCATACTTCCTCCGATGATCAATCCCAGCGCCAACGTAGCGGCAATTCCAAGACTCCAACGCAGAGTACGCCGTTTTTTTTGGTGCAAAAGCATATATCGAGTGCCCGCTGACTGTATCTCTTGGCGAACGCGCAACTGCCCAGTTGTCTGAATGCCCATGGTCAACAATTGGAAATCCCCCCAAAGTTGCTGCCAATGAGGATCGCTGCGCAATTTTTCTTCCAAATTCAACCGTTCGGAAGCTTCCAATTGATTGCGCTGATAAGCATGGAGTGTTTCCAACTCTTGTGGTGTCATAAACCAATGATTTCTTTTAACTTACTCAAACACCGAAAGCGCTTGACCTTAATGAAATTTCGGGAATAGGCCATGATTTGGGCAATTTCGTCATCATCTTTGTTGTCATAAAAACTCAGCAACAGCAATTGATGGCATTCTTCGCTTAGTTGATTCATTGCATTTATTACCCGTTGTGCTTGGTTTTCTTGCTCTTGAGCGGTTTCGAGCAAATGCCGAAAGTCTTCACCAGTGGTTTCTGCAAGCCGAAGCAGTTGTTCCGCCTCTGTGGAAATGATTCGACCAGCACTGCGTTGGTGGTACAGCCACAAATTGCGTACTACTGCATACAGAAAGGTAGCACAACTTGAGGTCAATTTGAAATGAGGGTTGCGCAGTTTTTCAACCAGTACAAAAAGAGCTTCCTGAAAAAAATCCTCTGCATCCTGACTGCTGCCCCGGTGTTGTGCAATGTAAGCTGTTGCTTTGGCAAAGCAATGTTGGTAAATCCAGTCAAAAGCAAAACTTTCCCCATTCCTCAGCCCTTTAATGATGTCGGATTCCTTTTGCATAAGTGATACACCACAGGTAAATAGCTCTAATCACAGAGCAGTTATCAAAAATCGTTGATTTTTTTTGAATTTTACAAAACTATGGATAACTTTTGAATCCTCGGAGCAAGTATTGCTTTCAAAACGATGCCAGCTCCGAAGATTAATAACCCTAATTAAAACCCAATACCTATGCCTCGTTTATGGATATTGCTTTTATTAATGCTCGGTTTGGTTGATCTGTATAGCCAAAATTTAAAGGACAGTATTTTTCAAAAACTGGATGAATATTATTTAACTGGACGCTTTCGGGAAGGACTACAGCTTAGTGAGCAATTGTTACAATCCCCTACTTCATTTACTGCGGATAAATTGGCTTTTGTTAAGATGAAACAAGGCTTGTTTTTGAAGGATGTAGATCGATTTAAGGATGCATTTAACATTTTGGAATCAGTAAAAACAGAGCAGGAAAACAATGGTGATACCTTGTCTATATTTTATTGTGAGTTACTTCAACATTGTTCTTATGCGGCGGCGGCCAGTACGAAATGGGATGAAAGTGAAGCTTGGGCTCGTCAATCGCTTAAGCTTGCGGAAGCACTAGTTGGTAAAAAACATCCTTTGTATGCTTTAGCTCTTTTTCATGTTGGATACATCAATAACCATCGACGCCGTTACATTGAAGCAGATCAATATTTTCAAGAGGCATTAACTTTACAAAAAACCACCTTGGGCGAACACCATCGAGATTATGCACAGACCCTTCAAATTTTGGGAAGCCTAAATATCAACCAAGCTAAAATAACGCAGGCGCAAGTTTATTTTGAACAAGCCTTAAAGGCAAGGCTTCCTGTTTTTCCCTCCGACCATCCTCGTATCGCTACTTTATACAATGCTCAAGGTGTCGTTTTAATACGAAGAGGAGAGGTAGAAAATGCAGAAATCTGGTTAAGAAAAAGCATTGAGGCAGGAAAATCTCTAGGAGACTATGGTTTGTTTGTTCGGTATTTAGCAAGTTTCAATTTGGCCAATATCTTTCTGGGTTTGGGGCGCATTCAGGAAGCGCAGGAATTAATTTTAGAGATTTTACCACTGGTATTAAAAATGCAAAATGCTGATCATCCAGATTATGCAATGAATCTACAGACTTTAGCGCATACTTATCAAAGGCAAGGTAAATTTGATCAAGCTGAGGAAACAATGAAAAAAGTACTCAAGCTAAGAGAAAAAACTTTGGGTACGAAACATCCCCATTATGGCGAAAGCTTAGGTTTTCTTGGAAGTTTGTATCTGGAAAAAAAAGATTGGGAAGCTGCAGTTCCTTTATTTGAGGAGGCAACTGCATGCATGCAAAGTATTCAAGGCAATTTGCATCCTGATTACGGTCAAAATCTATTTGATTGGGGGTTTGCTTTGTTCTATAGTGGCGAAAGGAAGGAAGGAATGAAAAAAACACAGGAAGCTTTTAAAATTTTACAAAATGCCTATGGCCTTAATCATCTCGATGTGGTTCGCACTCAGTACCGCATGGCAACAATGTTAAAAAGCGTTGGAGATTTTGAAGCTGCTTCACTTTTGGCAAAAACAGCCGGAGCAACCCAACAAAAACTGCTTATCCGCGCGGCTACGTATTTTTCTGAAAATGACCTGGAAACCTACACTTATGGATTTTCGCAAGATTTATCCAAACAATTTGCGCTGCTCGCTCCTGAAACCGCAACAAAAAACTGGGATGATGTAAATGGCACTTACTACAACAATCTCCTGTTTTACAAGGGTTTTGTAGCACAACAAGTATTTCAACTCCGGGCATTTATTCGCCAGCAAGGCGATACTATCCTTCGTGCCAAATTGGATCAATGGCAAAACCTATACCGCCAGATTGGTCAAGAATATGCCAAAACGGTGGCCGATCGAAGCACTGATCTCGCTGTGCTGGAACGATCTGCTGCTGCACTGGAAAAAGAACTGGCTCAAGAAGCCAAAGCCTTTGTTCAGTTGCGCCAGGAAGTACACTGGACAGATGTACAACAGCACTTGAAATCCAATGAAGCAGCCATCGAGTTTTTTAACTACCAACCCAATCCCGATGATCCTGAGGTAATGTATGCTGCCGCAGTAATTCGACCAGGTTGGAAAACTCCTCGATTGGTGCAATTGTGTAAAGAGATGGACTTAAACCTGGCATCGGCGGTTACAGTACAACCATGGCTGAAAGGCCAGCGGGGCATTGAGCCCGTCCAAAAGGCTGACCTTAAAGATGTTTATGAGCTGATTTGGAAGCCTTTGGATACATTACTGCATGGGGTGAAAACGATTTATTTTTCTCCAGTTGGAATCCTGAATACCTTACCAATGCATGCCCAATCAATGGGTAAATCCAAAAAAATGCTCAGTGATCGGTACGATTTAGTCCTGATGAGCAGTACCCGCAGTTTGGTAGATGAGGTGCAAGATCAAAGTAGCCGACCTCAAAATGCTTTTTTAGTCGGAGGCGTCAATTATGATCGTGCTTCAAATTCAAGGGTTAAAGAAGAATTGGTGAATGGCACAGCCTTGCGAACACGTACTGCTTTGCGGAGCAGCACCGCACTACGCGATGGTCACTGGATCAACTTACCAGGGTCTGCCTACGAAGTAACCCAACTTGAGTCAATTTTGGGATCTCAGAGAATTGCTACTACCGTATTAAAGGATACCGCTGCAACGGAAGAATCGGTCAAGCAATACCTGGCTGCGCCCAAAGTTGCCCTTGATGTCATTCATTTTGCTACCCATGGTTTTACCTTTAGAGATACATTGCTGCGGTCTGCTTTTCATTATACCGTACTGCAAAATCCTTTACTGCGCAGCGGATTGGTACTGGCTGGTGCAAATGATCGCTTGCTCAGAGACTCCTTGCATTTGGAAGACGGCATCTTAACCGCTTTTGAAATTTCAGGATTCAATGTGCAGGGCACAAAATTGGTCGTATTGTCGGCATGCGATTCCGGCTTGGGCGAAATTCGTCGGGAAGAAGGTGTTTTTGGATTGTCCCGCGCCTTCAAAATGGCAGGTGCCAAGGCATTACTGCTCAGTTTGTGGGAAGCGCCAGATGAAGAAACCGCCGAATTCATGACCGGTTTTTACCAGCGTTGGTTAAATGGCAAGTCCCTCAGGGAAGCTTTTTGGAAAACCCGCGATAAAATGAGGAAACGATACACCGATCCACAGAAGTGGGCCGGTTTTGTACTCTGGGAATAGGAAATCTAAACAACCACCTGATGCGTTATCAAGTACTGCTTTACCTCGTTTTTTACGCTTCAATGATTCCAGCTCAATCACCGCGAGTTAGCCTGCAGATAGGCATTAGCCAATATCCTCAGGCTTCGGGATGGAGCAGCATTCATGGACTCAATGACCTGGATATACTGGGGCCAGTTATGCAAAGAGCAGGATTTGAAGTTCGCCAAGTACGCGAAGAACAGGCAAAATTACTGGGAATTCGTACTGCAATGGATCAACTTTTAGCGGATGCCAGCACTGGCAGTATGATACATTTGCATTTTTCCCTTCACGGGCAGCAACTACCCGATGACAACGGTGATGAATTTGATCAATTTGACGAAACACTTATTCCTTTTGATGCGATTGCAAATCGACAAAATGGATACACCGGGGAGCAGCATTTGCGGGACGATGAATTGCAGCTCCGTTTATCAGATTTACGCAAAAAAATCGGCCCCGCAGGTCAGGTATGGGTAACGCTGGATGCTTGTCACTCCGGCACAGCAACGCGAGGTTGGGGAACTTTCAGAGGATCAACTTTGCCTTTTGGAAGGACTAAAACCTACCGGAATGCAATAACTGAATCCGCATGGGAAGCAGGCAATCCAGGAGATGACGAAGCAAACCTTGCTCCCCTTTTGCTATTTTCGGCAACCACAGCACAGCAACTCAATCGGGAGTATTTTGCCCCAGATGGTAAAATGTATGGCCCATTGAGTTATGCTTTGGCTAAGGCTTTATCAGAGTCTGTTCAAGCCAGTACTTACGGAACACTTTTTGATCGGGTATGCCAAAGCATAGTTCTGATTGCTCCGATACAAATTCCTCAATTTGAGGGTGACAGACAATTGATGCGGTGGTCAGCAATTCGGTCAGAACGAAAGCCGTTGTTCCCGGTTATAAAGGTTTGGGATGCCCAAACCCTGCTCATTGGAGCCGGGTACCTGCATGGGCTTCATGCTGATGCACTCATCAGTATTTACAATGCCGACGAAACGCAATTGTTGGTAAGGGGAAAAGCTACGAATATTGGCATACAGGAATCGGAAGTTGTGCTGGAGAAAGCCCTTTCACCTCAACTGTTGATGCATGCCTTGGCCCGTATTGAATACTCAAAAAATAGAGCAACTGCAATCCGGATCAAATTGCTCACCGATGAACTTTTAAAAAATGCACTGAGAGATCGACTGCAAAATGAACCAGAAATACTGGAGGTAAGCGAAAACCCGGATATCCTCATTGAAAGCAGCAACGCCAGGCAATGGGTTGTAAGGACGGTGGATGGTCGGGAAGTTTTAAAATCTGATGCCAAAGATCCAGTAACCGATGCGGACTTAATTTATCATCAAGGCTTGTTGCCTGCCATCAAAGCACACTATTTGCGCAATTTGGCATCGGACGATTTGGGGGAGTCCGTACAGTTGGTTTTTCATACTTATCAAAATGGCACTTTGCAGCCCCGAAAGAATACCAATGCATTCAAAATAGGAGAAGAATTTCGCTTGGAGTTGATCAACGCAAGTCCACAAAACTACTACTTCAATCTGCTGGACATCCAATCCAATGATCAAATCTCGATCATAAACCCAACGAACCAACCAGGTAGCAAGTCAGGTGATTGGTTGATTAAAGCCAACGAAAGAAAAATGCTAGAGCCAACCTGGCGATTTACCCTACCTGAAGGCTTGGAAATGCTTAAACTCATTGTTTCCAATAAGCCTA
Organism: Haliscomenobacter sp.; assembly: GCF_040403615.1. Lineage (NCBI taxonomy): Bacteria > Pseudomonadati > Bacteroidota > Saprospiria > Saprospirales > Haliscomenobacteraceae > Haliscomenobacter > Haliscomenobacter sp. Next base: position 18,113 of record NZ_JBBAKG010000025.1, read on the forward strand.
TTGATCTTTCAACTGTGCTGGCCTCAAATTCGTCATTTACAAGAAGTATGGATGCATTATTTGAGCAAAATTGGTCATTTCAGCAAACAAAAAATGCGTTATTAGCGCAAACTTCGGTATCTGTTTACACAGTGGTATTTCGAATTGAGAAGTGATCTTTTAATCACCCCCTCAAACATTCCGAAACCCATACCCCCGCCACTAAAATTTAACAAAAGCTTCGAAGAAGTTGTTGAATTTTGATAAAAACACTTAAATTTCGAACACCAATCAACACCTAGAGCCTATGTCTTTTCAATTGAATTGCATCTCCTGCGGTACTCCAATTTTAGCCGAGGATGTGAATTTGCAAAACATGGTGGCCAAATGCAGGCAATGCAATGCCATTTTTTCCTTTATGCCTCCTCAAGCCAATTCTGGAAAAGGGAATGATGCGCCGTTGGAATTCAAAGATCCTATGGATAATCAACCAGCACCGGATTTTCTTCAAAGACCAAGCGATGGAAATTTAGTAGAAATGCCCAGTGGGGTAATCGCAGAACGCGACTTTGGAGAATTGCGCTTTACCATTCCCTGGCACAAAACGCGCCGTTGGGGATTTTTCCTTCTATTTACGATTTTGTGGAATGCCATTCTATCTCCTTTCGTCATCATTGCTGTAACCACTGGCAATTGGCAAATATTATTGTTTACCAGTATACACATCATTGTTGGGGTTTCTGTTTTGATCTATACGCTGGGTTTATTGCTCAACAAAACCAGCATCATCGTGACCAGCCAGGGCATTGACATCAAAAATGCGCCCATTCCGATACCCTTCAATCCGAATCGATTCATGGCGGTACGCGATATCGAACAATTGTTTGTAGAAGAATACGTTCCCAGCCGCACCAATGGTCGTCCCGATTATACCTATGCCGTGACCGCGCTCACTAAAAGTGCCGAGCGCCAGCGTTTGGTGGGAGGATTTTCGCAACCAGGGTATGCATTGTACCTGGAACAGGAGATTGAGATTTTTTTAGGGATCAAAAATCAAGCTGTACCCCATTAATTCAAATTTATGCCTTCTAACACCCATCAACAAGTGCTGGATTTACCCGTGCCCGAAGACCTGGAAATCAAGCGGACTGAAGATTCTTTGGAATTCACTTTGCCATTTACCAATGAATCAAAGTTTTGGATTTGGTTTGCTGCACTTTTTTGGGCAGGAGGAGTATTGATAATCTATATTTTTGCAATTGCCGCGCAGGAAGAGTACGTATTTATTGCTGGATTCTTTCATTTGTTAATTGGTGTTTTTTTAGTTATAAATGCCTTGGCCTCATCTTACAATACGGTTAAAATTACGGTTACTCGAACAACAATTGAGAAGCACGAGGGTCCAGTATTTGTCCCTTTTCGCCGCATGCACTATTCCAAAAGCTGGGCAGACGTGAAAAAAATTTACGTGGATACCTTTATTGTTGATAGACGCACCTACGACCGGCTGAATTTGAAGACACATTACGAAACGGATCGCATTTTGGTAATGTGGAGTTATGGAGGTTACCTCAAAGTAGTCATGAGGGAAATCAAAAGTTTCCTCTCTGAAATGGAATAAACCTTTAGTCGATATCCAAAAGGGAATTGTCGAAGCAATTGTTGGAATCCCCTTTCTTTTCCACTATATTTAGCCTGTCTTTCCCAAAAAATTAACCAACTCAAAAATCCAAACTGCCATGGGATTTTTCAATGAAATCAAAAAAGTGTTGTTCGGTGCTCAATCTTTAGGCAAATCAGCTGCGAATAAAGCAGTAGAAACTGCCAAAGAGGCCGGTCAAGAAATAAAAGAACGCTCTGGAGAATTGGCCAGCAAAGCCGAGGATTTCCTAAACAGTGCTTTGGATAGAGTAGAAGACCTCGGAGCTGTAGTAATCGACAAAGCTCAGGATGTAATGGGCACCAAAAAAGAAACGGAAGCACCAGTTGTACCTCCAACTGCGACCAGTTCCACAACTCCAGGGGATGCCATCAATGACCTGTTTGAAGAAACAGAAAAACAACAACCTGTAGCCAGTACACCTCCACTCGCCAAGCCCATTGCCGACGAAGACCATTCCCTGAATTTTGATGCATTGGACAGCACCGATCCAACTGCGCCGAGGGAAAAATCAACGGCTGAAAAGATTGGCTCAAAAGTGTTGGATACAACCATCGAAGCAGGCAAAAAGGTTGAAGAAGTAGCGGCTAAGGCAGGCGAAAAACTGTTGGACGTAGGCAGTTCTGTCTTCGAAACCATGAAAGGTGTAGCCGGATCAGTTGGCGAAAAAGTACTCGAAAAGGGCGGCGAGTTTTGGGACAAAGTAAAAGAAGCCCAAGGCCAGGTGATCACCAGAACCGACGAACTCTACGAAAAAGCCAAAGAAGAAGCCTCCTCGGAAAAACACCAAAACAAATTGGACGACCTTATCCAGAAGGCCAAAGAAATGGGCGATAAAATTGAGGAAAAAGCCCAGGACAAAGACCGCACGTTCATGGACGTGATGGACGATGCCAAAAAGAACGACCTCAGCAAACACGACGATTTTTTTGAAAAAGCCAAGCGTTGGGCGGATGGCGATAGTGGCGCATTTTCTACGGAAACACGCATCACCAAAGATCCTGATTTCAAATCCGAAAAGGGCAATAGCACCCACGGTTTTGAAGACGGCGACAAAGATGGCAACGACCTGATCGATGACGCGATCATCGATGATACCAAACCGGAGTAAGTCATGATCGATTGGTTCTAGTTTTAAACCATTTTGGATTGGGCTGCGCCCAATCGTTTTTAATAACCGCGACGACGCGACGGCGCGACGATTCATTTGGCTGCGCCAAATGCGCGACGTAAAACGACGAAAAAGTGTGCGAAGCGCTCTTCTCGTCGCGCCGTCGCGCCGTCGCGGTTATAAAAACCAAGCAGCGAAGCTGCTTCAACGAATAAAAATCAGAATCAATCGCCTCTGAGAGTAAGGGTGATAAAAAATAAATGTTCATTTTGCCCCACTGCTAATGCTTTAGGTTGCACCCAAAACAAATAACATGTCTTCCTGGAAAGTTCAACATTCCGAGCCTGGCCCCGACCTCAGTCTCTTCAAAACGCGCTTCGATCACCTGACCAATCCGCGCAATGGGATTACCCAAAGAATGATCATTCTTGACTCACCAGATGCTGCCAATGTGGTGGCCGTCACCCCCAACCAAGAATTGGTGCTGGTTCGCCAATACCGGGTCGGAATCGGTTTTGAGACCCTGGAGTTGCCCGGAGGCATTGTAGACGAAGGCGAAGAACACCACTTTGCCGCCCAACGCGAATTGCGCGAAGAAACCGGCTACGCCAGCAGCAATTGGAACTTCCTGGGCAGCATTCCCTCCAACCCCGTCTTTATGGATTCCTACATCCACCATTGGTTGGCCACAGATTGTGTACCGACCCATGCCCTGGATTTAGATTCAGGTGAAGCCGTTGACATTGAATTGATGCCGCTCGAAGAAGCCTTTCAGTGCTGGAAATCAGGCTTTTTTCAACACCCTCATACAGTAAATGCCCTATTGTTGTATTTTCGTGACAGGTTTTAACGTTAAGTTAGGCAGCGCTTTTTGTGTATGTCGGCTCTATTCATCAGACCTGTTAAACTTGTGACGGAAAAAGAAATCATCGAAGGTTGTTTGCGGCAGAAACGAGAATGCCAACAGGAACTTTTCCGACGTTACGCCGGAAAGATGCTGGTGGTCTGTATGCGGTATGCCCGGCATCAAATGGAAGCAGAAGATGTTGTTCAGGATGCTTTCATCAAAGTCTTCGATCATTTGAATCAATTTCAGAACAAAGGCTCCTTTGAGGGCTGGATTCGCCGCATTGTGGTGAATACCGCACTGAAAACCTTTGACCGCAAAAGTTTTACACATGAGCAGTATGGCCTGGATGTACGCGAGGATTACTCCGCAGCAGAACCCAGTGTATACGCCCAACTCAGCGAAGAAGAACTATTGGGCCTCATCGCCCAACTCCCTGATGGTTACCGCATCGTGTTCAACCTGTACGCCATCGAAGGCTACAGCCACGCCGAAGTCGCGGAAATGCTCGGGGTACAAGAGAGTACTTCGCGGTCGCAATTGGTAAAAGCCCGCAAAATGCTGCAGGCAATGGTCATGGATTTACAAAAAGTTGCCGTATGAGTGAGGGAAATCCCATTGACGCAATTTTTCGGGATCGACTGCACGACCACAGCATGGAACCGCCCATGCACTTGTGGGGTGCTTTGGAAGCCCGCAGAGCTGCGCAGGTAAAACAAGAGAATCGTCGAAAATTAGGATTTTGGTTATTGTCCGCCGCACTATTGTTGTGTATCAGCGGAGCTGTGTTGATTTGGCTCACCCAAAAGCCAACTGATTCAGCAGGCAATACTGCTCCAGCACCAACCCAATCGGATGAACCAGTTGCCCAAATTCAAAAATCACCAAGCAATAGTGGGCAGCTTAATGCAGATCTTAAGGGAGTTGAGACATCAAGCGCTGCAAACCTTTCTGTGAAAAATCCAGGTTCAAAGGCGGAGTTGCTTGCTGATCAGGAAATCGCCCTCGATAAAAACACCTTTGTAAAACCTGAAAACAACGCATCCGGTTTTCAGCCGAGATCCAAGTCTGGCCATACACCAGCAGTCAACTCTATTTTAGCGCTGAAACAACCAGCGGCTTCATTGGTTTCGGACAAAACAGCGGTTTCAACCTACGCCGACCAAAGTACAACCAATCAGGTGATGTCTTCAGCAACGAATGACACGGAAAGCCCTGTTGTCGCAGAAGACATCCAACATTTAACTGACTTTTCCTCGATTGATTCCAAAGCATACGCGGTCGTTTATGAGCCTTCTTTGGGTTTGGATGGCGGTCGGCCATTGACTTTGCCACTGCCCAAAGGCTGGAGGGTTTATGGCGAGTTGTTTGGGGCAGTAGATGTGCCTACCCGCACACTAAAAGCCCGCGAGCCAGAATTTGAAGCTTATCGCCAGGCGCGTGAACAATCTGAAATGGTGCAAACTGGGCAACGAATGTCTCTCCGTTTTTCCATGATCTCCATGGACGGTATCGCTGTACGCAGTGGGTTGAGTTATGGCATTCACCGCGAAACGTTCAACTATCAACAAGTAAAGCAAAACAACCGCTTCCAAACCATCGATATTCCGGTCGTTTTGGGGTATGAGCGCAACAACGTAGGCAAGTTTACCCTTTCCGCCAATGCGGGGGTTTATGTAAATATGGCTTTCAACCAACACGGTAGCTTCCTCTCGCCTGACCTGAACAAAGTGCTGGAATTTTCGAGTAATAAGCCCGATGCTTATCCGGCCTTTCGCAACCACCTGGGACTGTCCTGGTATGGCAGCGTAGCCGCCAGTTACCCGATCACGCCCCGGCTGCGCCTAGTGATTGAACCTTACGTACTGCGCAATTCCGGCTCTTTTACCGCCAACGATTATGCCATTGATCAACGTTACCAAAACTGGGGCATCAACATTGGCATCCGCAAAAAAATCAACAAGTACATTTATTTTGTCAAGCCATAAAAAAGCAATAGTAGTGGGGCAAAAATAAGTGATCATTTTTCCTGAGCCAGAGGATTAGATAAGACACTTGAAATGAAACGTTTGCTTATCTAATCCTCTGGCAAAATGATCACTTATTTTTTTATCGCCCCATAGACCCAGGCAGCAATTTAGCAACCACCTGGGTCTATACTTTTGAAATGACCACCGCCCACGAATGGATTTGTGGGCACTTAATGATCTGACACGAGTTTTTTCTTCTTCTTTATGCAGCATGGCCGCCGATTTAGGGAACTGAATCGGCGGCCTTTTTTTGTGCAAATGGATAGTAAGTGCTGGAACCTTATTAATTTTAACTTCTAATAAAAAAGAGAAACCAAAAGGACTTTTATTTTGTATATTTAAGACATAAAGTATCCAACGATGCAACAAATAGTACTGAATATCAAAGACAACTCTAAGCGTGAGTTTTTTAGGGAGTTGCTTAAGCAATTGGACTTCGTCGAAGTTGTAAGTGTCAATGAAGAATCTCTTGAGCATCCTGACCTATTTGAAGGGCTAAAAGCTTCTTTGAATGAAGTAGAAGCTCATCTGAAAGGCGAAATTAAATTGCTAACTGCAAAGAAGTTTTTGGATGAGTTATGAAGTTATAGTCACTGAGAATTTCAGGAAGCTGGCTAAATCTTTGGCTAAAAAACACCTTTCCCTAAAGAATGATTTAAGCAACCTGATTGAAAGTTTAGAAAATGAACCGAATCAAGGCGTTTACCTTGGCAAAGATTGTTACAAAATTCGGATGGCTATTTCTTCAAAAGGAAAGGGTAAAAGCGGAGGAGCAAGAGTGATCACTTGTGTAAAAATAGTATCGAATTCTGTTTTTATGCTTACCATCTACGATAAGTCAAACACAGATGGTATCACGGAGAAAGCAATTGACGATTTATTAGCAGAGGAAGGACTCTCAGATGAATGACAAATCTTGATAGATTTTTAGTAATTCACTAATCCACTCTGGAAAGGATGCATTTCCCAGATCAACGTAGACTCCTTTAGTCATTAAAAAATTCTACGTTGATCTGGGAAATCTGCAGGAGAGTTTAGGCCTCTCCCTCAACCCAAACCATCTCAATCTGCCGTCTCTGCAAGTTCGTACTCGCAATTCGGACAAAAATTTCCTGGCCCATGGTGTACTCCTTTTTGCTGTGAGCCCCCCGAATCCGCAAGCGACCTGGGTCAATCTCAAACGGTTCGTTCATGGTTTCGTAACTCACCATGCCTTCGCAGCGGTTGCCACGTAGCTCGATGAAGATGCCCCGATCTCCGATGCCAGAAATGAACCCAGGGAATACCTCACCCAGGTGTTTGGACATGAATTCGACCTGTTTGTACTTGATCGATTCGCGTTCAGCGTCCGCGGCTCGGCGTTCCTGTTTGGAGACGTGCTTGCACATTTCCTCCAGTTTTTCCTTGTTGACGCGGTGGATGGCTTTGAGGTTGTCAAACAAAATCCGGTGCGCCAGTACATCCGAATAACGCCGAATGGGCGAGGTAAAGTGACTGTAAAAATCAAAAGCCAAACCGTAGTGCCCAATGTTGTCGCTGGAATACTCGGCTTTGGCCATGGTGCGGATGGCAATCGGCCCCAGGATACTCAAGGCTTCATTCTCTTCGGCGAGTTGGGCCAGTTTGTTGAAGGATCGCGCAATGTCTTTCGGAGTGGTTACGTTCATTTCTACCCCCATTTGGCGGGCAAAACGCGCCAATTCCTCTACCTTATCCGTATTGGGTTCGTCGTGGATGCGGTATACAAACGGAATCTCGGCAGCATCCTGGGTGCCTTTGTTGGACACAAAAGTAGCCACCTCTTTATTGGCCAGCAACATGAAATCTTCGATCAGCATGTGCGCATCTTTCCGCTCTTTGGTGTATACCTCGAGGGGTGCACCATTCTCATCCAGTCGGAAGCGGACTTCTTCTGATTCAAAATTGATGGCACCTCTTTTGAAGCGCTCTTTGCGCAGCTTGTGGGCCAGGTTATTGAGAATTTTCAGCTCTTTGGCAAAATCGCCTTCGCCAGTATCCAGGCCTTCCTGCGCTTCTTCGTAAGAAAAACGTCGATTGGAGTGGATGGCGGTTTTGCCAAACCAGCGGTCTACAATTTTATCTTCATTGTCGAAGGTAAACACCGCCGAGAAAGTCAGTTTGTCTTCGTGTGGGCGCAAGGAACACAACTCGTTGGACAGCTTTTCGGGCAACATTGGACAGACCCGATCTACCAGGTAAACGGAAGTCGAACGCGCCAATGCTTCTTTGTCCAGCGCAGTGTTTTCGTGCACGTAATGCGTCACATCGGCAATGTGTACCCCAACTTCGAGGTTGCCATTGGGCAAGTACGCAAACGAAAGTGCATCGTCAAAGTCACGGGCATTTTCAGGGTCAATGGTAAAGGTGGGCGTTTCGCGCATGTCGCGTCGAATGGCGATCTCTACTTCGGGTATTGCTACGCCCAGTGATTCGGATTCCTCCAATACTTCTGGCGGAAACTCCAGATTGAAGCCATTGTTGATGAGGATGCCCTTCATCTCTATATCGTGTGATCCAGCTTTGCCCAACACATAAGTCAGCACGCCAATCGGTTGGCGTTGTTGGCCAGTGGTCCAGTTTTCAATTTTCACCACCACTCGATCCTCGTCTTTTCCGCCCATGGTTTTGGTGGGGTCGACCAGGATTTCCAGCGAAGATGGTGGGTCTGTAACCACCACGGCATAGCGGGGATAAATCCAAAGCGTACCGACAAAATGCTCGCGGGCACGTTCCAATACTTCCACCACTTCCCCTTCGGGCTTGTTGCGGCCACGGGGCACCCAGGCTTTAATCTGTACCTTGTCTCCGTGCAGAGCGGTATTCATGTTTTTTGCCGCCACGAAAATATCATTCTCCTGGCCTTCTACGCTGACATAGCCTGCACCGGAGCGGGTCATGTCCATGACACCAACCAGTACTTTGCGGTTTTGGCCCAGAGAGGAACTGCTACCAGGGCTGCGCAGTTTGAATTTGTATTCTTCCAGTTCAACCAGGTAGCCCAATTTCACCAATTCCTGGCAAGCGTGTTGGATGGAGTCTTTGTGGTTGTCGATGCCCAGTTTTTTGACGATCTGCTTGGGATTCAGTCGCTTTTTGGGGTCTTTTTTAAAAAGGAGCAAAACATCAGTTTGCAATTGTTTTGAGGTCAGCTTGCGGGTGTAACTCCCTCTTCCGGGATCTTTCTTTTTAGTCATTTTGGTTAATGGGTTATAATCTGCCCTTCCGGCAGCAATTCTAGTTTTTGAGTGCGGGTACCGGAAGCGTCATAAAGCGCGTCAGTTGAAGTTTGTCCTGACATGATCACCATTCCCCAGTCTTCATCGATGGTGGCAATCGATGTCGTCAACGTTTTTCCATCGTAGAAGGTTCCCCCCAACACTTTTTTATCAATCAATGCACCATCTTTGGTAAAGGTAACCATGACGTATTGATAATTCATCAATTGAGCGACCCAATACACCACTGCATGAAAATCCAAAGTATCTGGAATGCGAAAACAAGGCACAAATTCCGTGAATTCGTCTATCTCGTCTTGTTCTTCCAACGGAAACAGGTATTGCTCAATCATGCGTTGAGGAAAAGGTTCGTTGGTTTGACTGAAAACCCGTTGGGATTCATCTGTAAGCGTAATGGGCAATTTCACCTCCGGAAACTGTGCCAAAAACTCTTTTAAAGAAATATTTAATTCTGCTGCCATTTTAAAAATGAAGAATTGTTGATCAAAACAGGAAATAAAACGATTTAACAATTTATCTACAAGCCTTTAATTTTGAACGATTCTAAATAAAAGCCTGAACTGTAACTTGGTTAGAACACTTTTGTGCATCTAGCCTTGAATATATAGCTTTGTAGACGGTTAAACGCAAAACACTTGAGAAAGTCAATGGTTGTTGTTGCTGCAAAAATAAACAAAACACAAAACGAAAACACATGAGTTGGCTTACAAACACGCTTTCTCCGGTTGGATTGGGCTGGTTCGGCGGGTTCTTGACTTCCTCCATCGGTAAAAAGGTACTGATGGCGATCACCGGAATCTTTCTGATCACTTTCTTGCCTGTTCACCTACTTGGCAACTTACAAATGCTGAATGATGATGGAGGCGAAAGTTTCAATCTTTATGCTCAATTCATGACGCATAACGAAATCATCAAAATTGTTTCCTACTCGCTTTATTTGTCTATCGTATTGCACGCCATTCAGGGGCTTTTGTTGTGGAGACAAAATTCCAGTGCGCGTGGACAAAACTACGCTGTAAAAGTTACCCGCGCGGTAGCGACCAATGCAAGTGCAGCGACCCGGATGGGCTGGTTGGGTACCATTTTGCTGATTTTCATTTTGTTGCACATGTACCAGTTTTGGCTGCAAATGAAATTGGGCAATGTGCCCATGGCCTCTTACGGTGGTGAAGTGGTAAAAGACTTGTATACTCCAGTAATGGTGGCATTTGCCGATCCAATTTTCGTGGCAATCTATGTAATTTCTATGGTAGCGATTGCTTTCCACCTCTGGCATGGTTTCCAAAGTGCATTCCAGACCCTGGGTTTGAATCACAGCAAATACATGACTTTTATACGCGCATTGGGTAAATTTTACGCCGTAATCGTTCCTTTCGGTTTTGCGTTTATACCGGTGTATGTATATGGCGATGCCATGGGATGGTGGTAGGGACAACCCTCGCGGTTGTCCCGGTCAACCGTAAGGGCGACCGTAAAGGGGTAGGCGACCGTAAAGGATCGCCCCAACAGATAGTCGATATTTTTTTCAAAATAAATTGAATCAACATGGCTCTTAATGGCAAAGTTCCAGCGGGTAATTTGACGGAAAAGTGGACAAAATACCGCGCTTCCATGCCGCTGGTAGCTCCCAACAATAAAAGACGCCTTGACATTATCATAGTCGGATCCGGTTTGGCTGGAGCAGCAGCAGCAGCTTCACTGGGCGAATTGGGCTACAACGTCAAGTGCTTTACCTTTCACGATAGTCCACGCCGGGCGCACTCAATTGCAGCTCAGGGCGGGATCAATGCGGCAAAAAACTACCGCAACGACGGCGACAGCACTTATCGCCTTTTTTATGACACCATCAAAGGCGGAGATTACCGTGCACGCGAAGCCAACGTTTACCGTTTGGCCGAAGTGAGTGCCAGCATCATCGACCAGGCTGTATCTCAAGGCGTTCCTTTTGCCCGCGAATACGGCGGCTTGTTGGACAACCGCTCTTTCGGTGGGGTGCAAGTAAGCCGTACCTTTTATGCACGCGGTCAGACTGGACAACAATTGCTGATTGGTGCCTACCAATCATTGTCTCGCCAGATTTCACTGGGAACCGTACAGATGCACAACCGCCACGAGATGCTGGATGTCGTACTGGTAGACGGCAAAGCGCGCGGCATCATTGCCCGCAATTTGCTGACGGGTGAACTCGAGCGCCACGCTGCTCACGCAGTAGTATTGGCAACGGGTGGTTATGGCAACGTATTTTACCTGTCTACCAACGCAATGATGTGCAACGTAAGTGCTGCCTGGCGCTCTGTACGCCGTGGCGCCTTGATGGCCAACCCTTGCTTCACCCAAATTCACCCAACTTGCATCCCTGTAAGCGGTGATTACCAATCCAAGCTGACCTTGATGTCGGAGTCCTTGCGGAACGACGGTCGGGTATGGGTGCCCAAAAAGCAAGAAGATGCAGCGGCCATCCGCTCTGGTCACAAAACCGCTTTGGACATCACTGAAGAAGACCGGGATTACTTCCTGGAGCGCCGCTACCCTGCTTTTGGCAACCTGGTACCTCGTGACGTTGCTTCTCGCGCTGCCAAAATAGCTTGTGATGAAGGTTTGGGCGTAGCCCCGACTGGACTTGCGGTATTTCTTGACTTCTCAGCAGCCGTTGAACGTTACGGACGTTCCAAGGCAAACATGCAAGGCAACCACAATCCAAGTGAAAAAGAAGTAGTGGACCTGGGTGAAAACGTAGTGGAAGAAAAGTACGGCAATCTCTTTGCCATGTACGAAAAAATCACTGGCGAGAACCCTTACAAAATGCCGATGAAGATCTACCCTGCCGTACACTATACCATGGGCGGCTTGTGGGTAGATTACAACCTCGAAACCAATATCCCTGGCTTGTTTGCAGCTGGCGAGTGTAACTTTTCTGACCATGGCGCCAACCGCCTGGGTGCTTCTGCACTGATGCAAGGTTTGGCCGATGGCTACTTTGTATTGCCTTACACCATTGGCAATTTCCTTTCCAATGACATCCGTACGCCAAAGTTTGATGCCAACTCCGCGGAGTTTGTGCAAGCCGAAGCAGATGTAAAAGGCCGCATCGACAAATTGATGGGTGCTCAAGGCAATCAATCAGTGGAAAGCTTCCACCGCCGCCTAGGTAAAATCATGTGGGAAAAATGCGGGATGGCCCGCAACGCCGAAGGTCTTACGCAAGCACGCCGCTTGATTCAGGAATTGCGCGAAGAATTTTACAAAGACGTATTTGTACCTGGCAGTGCCACCGGGGAATACAACCCTGAGCTTGAAAAAGCCCTGCGGGTTGCCGACTTCATGGAAATGGGTGAATTGATGGTGATTGATGCCCTCAACCGGGAAGAATCTTGTGGAGGCCACTTCCGCGAAGAATTCCAAACCGAAGAAGGCGAAGCCCTGCGCGACGATGCAAACTATGCTTACGTAGCCGCATGGGAATACAACGGCTGGGATACCTACCCGGTATTGCACAAAGAAGAACTGGTTTTCGAAAACGTCGAACTCAAGAGCAGAAGCTATAAGTAAAGTTGAAGAGTTGAAAAGTTTAGGGTGAATAGATATGGGTAGTGCAAGGTAAGTACTCTATTTGGCTGCACAGAAAACCCGAAATGTTTTACCCTAAGCGTTTTCCTTCTTTTCAACATTTCACCCCTTCAACTTTTTAACTTTTTTTGTAATGGAAAACATGCATTTAAAACTCAAAATATGGCGTCAGGGTGGCAAATTTTCCACAAAAGGACAATTCGTCACTTATGAGCTGGACAACGTCAGCGAGCACATGTCTTTTTTGGAAATGTTGGACGTGCTCAACGACAAATTGATCACCCAACGCGAAGACCCCGTTGCTTTTGAGCACGATTGTCGCGAGGGCATTTGTGGTACTTGCTCCATGGTGATCAATGGCCATCCACACGGCCCCAACACCGGAACTACGACTTGCCAATTGCACATGCGTTTCTTCAAAGAAGGCGATACCGTAACGGTTGAGCCATTCCGGGCCAAATCTTTCCCGGTCATCAAAGACCTGGTGGTGGATCGCTCGGCTTTTGACCGGATCATTCAAGCAGGAGGCTTCATTTCGGTAAACACGGGTCAAGCGCAAGATGCCAACGCCATTCCAGTTTCCAAGGAATCGGCTACTGCATCTTTTGATGCTGCTGCCTGTATCGGCTGCGGTGCCTGCGTTGCTGCCTGCCCCAATGCATCGGCAATGCTGTTTGTGAGTGCGAAGGTATCTCACTTGGCTTTGTTGCCACAAGGTAAGGTAGAAGCCAAGCGTCGTGCGCTGAGCATGGTGAAGCAAATGGATTTGGAAGGATTTGGCAATTGCTCCAACGTAACCGCCTGCGAAGCCGAGTGTCCAAAGGAAATTTCTGTTGTAAACATCGCCCGCCTCAATCGGGAATACATCTCCTCTGCCTTTACTTATGAAGAAAACGCAGACAAAGGTGGTGGTGCGGGATAGAATTAGGCGCGAAATGTAGTTTGATCGACCGAGTACAAATCAAAATGTACCGTTTACCTGAAAAAAACTACCGTTTTCTGAAAAGAAAATTGCTTTTAAAAAACTTAGGGCGTACATTTGTACTTTACAGTTGCCCTTCAGATATACGAATATCTGGTTTTGCCCGGAGTTATCCCCTCCGGGCATTTTTTATTTTATAGGTTGGCACTTTTTCCCTCCTCACGTTAACCCAAGATTACCCAAAAATCAATTTTTTCCCCAAATTACTCCCCTACCCCAAAACACTTTAGCTTTGGTTTTGAAAAACCATTCAGCATTATGAACAAGCACCGCCTACTCCTTGCCTATCTGGCAATCGCCCTAATTATCGCCGCCTGTACCCGCCAATCGCCTTGGGTTGCGCAGTCACCGGCCGCAGCGCAGTACTGTCAAATCGACAAAACCGGCGAAAGCATCATTCCCAATGGCCGCATCATCAAGCCAGCGGGCAAAAGCATCGTTACCGCTCCGCACCCCTACGGTTTGGTACTTTCGCCAGATGGCAAAGTAGCCGTGACCGCCAACTCTGGCAATGCGCCTTTTTCCATCACGGTCATTCGCAATTTTGATGGCAATGGCGAACCGCAAGTGAAGCAAATTCCAGAAGGCGCCAATAACCAGGAAGGCATTCTGGAATCTGTTTTTATGGGCTTGGCCATTACGCCCGACAACCGTTATGTATTTGTAGCGGGCGGTCAATCCAACAAAATCTTCAAATTCGACCTCAATTCTGGAAAAAAAGTGGACTCCCTGCGTTGCGGTGTCAAAGATGGCGACCGTGATTACAGCCACGGATACATCGGTGATATGATCCTCTCCCGGGATGGCGCCCGCCTGTACGCCGTGGATCAAATTGGCTTCCGTTTATTGGTGATCGATGCGCAAAACCTGAAATTGTTGCACAACATTCCAACCGGGCGTTATCCATTTGGCATCACACTTTCGCCGGATGGCAAAAACCTGTATGTTGCCAACGTTGGCATCTTTGAATACAAACCGCTAAAAAACCTCGACCTCAAGAACCTCAAAGGCACTGCTGCGGAGTTTCCTACCTCTGGTTTCAATACCCCGGAGATGAAGGAAGGCTACAAAAATGACAAACTGGACGTACCCGGCCTGGGGGATTCCAACACCCCCGAGGGCTTTTCGGTATGGAAATACAGTCTGGGTGAACAACCTAAAGTGAGCAAAAAAATCAAAACTGGCTTTCTGGTCGGCGATCTCGTAGAGGGCATTCCTGCCGTAGGCGGCGCCAGCCCCAACTCATTGGTGGCTACCGATCGTTACGTATTTGTGTCCAATGGCAACAACGATTGCATTTCGGCCATTGATTTTGTGAAAGATACCGTTGTAAAAAATATTTTTCTCAAGCCAGATCCACGTTTGGGTGGTTTCCGGGGCGTGATTCCATTCGGACTGGCGCTCTCCCCTGATCGCAAAAACTTGTTCGTTGCCGAATCTGGGGTCAATGCGGTTGGCGTAATCGATGTGGAGAAGCTGGAAGTGCTTGGCCATATCCCTACCGGCTGGTTTCCGTCCAAAGTAGCGGTTACGCCTGACGGCAAAAAACTGCTGGTCACTTCAGCAAAAGGTTATGGCAGCGGCCCTAATGGCGGCAAAAACTGGAAAGACGGACCCGAAGGTCACTACGTTGGCGGATTGATGAAAGGTTTGGTGAGTGTCATCGATGTACCGAATGCGGAGCAATTGAAAACACATACTGCCGAAGTAATTCGCCAAAACTATGCATTTGCACCTGCCAATGATGCACAGTTCAACTGGCGGTCAAAAAACCCGGTTCCCCTTTTCCCCGGACAAAAAGAAAGTCCGATCAAGTACATCGTGTTCATTTCCAAGGAGAATCGCACATTTGACGAAGTTTTTGGTCAAGTAAAAACCGCCAAAGGCGATGCCTCCCTTGCCCGGTACGGGGCCAATCAAAAGGTGGTTAATCGCCGCCACACCGATAGCGTCCTGAACGCAACAGTAATGGTGAATCACCTGGCCTTGGCCGAGCGTTTTTCCATCAGCGACAATTTCTATGTCGACTCCGACCACTCTGCCGATGGCCACCGCTGGTTGGTCAATACTTACCCGAACGAATGGGTAGAAACCGGAACGACAGCTGCTTATGGCGGCAAACGCAGCATGCGCGCCAACAGCAAAGCCCCTGGCAACCTGTTGCTTTATGGTGCATCTGGTGCCATTTACCCTGAAGATTACAACGAAGCGGGCTCAATGTGGGATCATTTGGAGCGCAACAAAAAAGAGTTCTTCAACTTTGGTTTTGGCCTTGAACTCGCTGCGGGAATTGATGATTCTACGATGAAATATACTGGCTTAAAGTACCTAGTCAACTACCCCATCCCCGGGCCCTTGTACACCCGCTCTTCGCACAAATACGCCACTTACAATATGGCCATCCCGGATCAATTCCGCTTGAAAACCTTCATGGAAGAGTTCAACGAAAAATACACGGGTGCTGGCAAAACGCTGCCGCAAGTACTTACGGTGATTTTGCCCAACGACCACGGTGCTGGCGAACGCCCACAAGCTGGCTATCCCTATCGCGCCAGCTACATGGCCGACAATGACCTGGCCTTGGGCCGCATCGTTGAATTTTTATCTAGTACCCCTTACTGGAAAAACATGGCCATCGTGGTTACCGAAGATGACGCGCAAGATGGCCAAGACCACGTTGATGCCCACCGCAGTGTGCTGATGGTGATTTCACCTTATGCCCGCAAAAACCACGTAGGCCATCAACACTACAGCTTTGGGAGTATTTTCAAGACCTTCTGGAACATCCTAGGCATTCCTTATTTGAACCAATACGATGCAGCGGCTACAGATATGGCGGATTTGTTCAGCGATACGCCAGATTTTAGCCCTTATAAAGCCTTCCCGGTTAACCCAAAGATCTTTGACCCACAAAAGGCATTGACGCCAATGGATGCCAAGTTTGATTGGAAGGCAGTCATTGAATCCCCAAAATTGGACAACGTAGAAGATTTTATCAAAAAGCAGTAACAACCAGCTTATGAAAAAATTGCCCCTCTTCCTATGGTTTCTGTTGTTGCAAGCTCCGTTGTGGGCACAACAAATACAGGGCGTGTTGGTAGATGCCAGCACTAATGAACCATTGCCGGGTGCCAATTTGTGGTTCAAAACAACCCAACGCGGTACCTCAAGTAACGCGAAGGGGGGATTTATCATCAATGCGCCAGCTGTTCAAGGCACCTACACGCTTTTGGTATCGATGCTTGGATACCGCGAATTAGAGCTTGAAATCAACTTGACGGCTAATGATCAAGTGTTGGATACCCTGAGGTTAACCGCAGAGCCTACCCTGATCCAAAGCGATTTGGTGATCACTGCGCAACGCAGCCTGAATCAAGCTTTTGCAACCTCAGAAGCAGTGAGTGTACTCAAGGCCACTGACATCCTGCACAATGGGGCGCGCAGTACCCCCGAAGCCTTGATGGGATTAACGGGGGTATTTGTTCAAAAGACCAATCACGGGGGCGGATCTCCTTTTATTCGTGGGCTTACGGGCAATCAAACCCTTTTACTCATGGATGGTTTGCGCCTCAATAACTCCATTTACCGTTTTGGTCCCAATCAATATTTCAACACCATTGATGTATTTAGCGTACAACAGATTGAGGTGGTGCGTGGTGCGGGTTCCGTCCTCTACGGCAGCGATGCTATGGGGGGAGCCATTCAGGTCTTTACGACTACCCCACAGTTTTCTGCCGAAGGCTGGCAATTTGGAGGACGACTTTTGGGGCGTTACCTGGATCGGGATATGGAAAAGACGGTACATGCTGAATTGAAAGCAGCCAATGAAAACATTGCTTTTCGAGCTGGGGTGAGTGTCCGCAATTTTGGAGACTTATATGCCGGCAAGGGCAAAGGTCAAGAGGGGCCTTCCAACTATCGGGAGCGAACTGCCGATGCTAAGGCCATTTTCAAACTCAACCGCCATGCTCAATTTACGATGGCCTACAATGGTGTATTTCAGTCTGATGTAAATCGATACGATCAATACGTCACCGGTTTTGCACTGTCTCAATTTGAACCCCAAACCCGCCAAATGGCTTACGCCCGTTTAGCCTGGGAAGGTCAATCGCCTTGGTTACAAAAAATCACCTTGACCGGTTCCTGGCAGTTTGCTGAAGAAGGCCGCATCTTTCAACGGGTCAACAACGTGACCCGCAGCAAAGAAAAAGATGAAATCCGCACTTTGGGATACGTTCTGGAATGGCATGCACAACCCTTTTCTTTTTGGAAAATCACCTCCGGATTAGAGGCTTACTTTGATAAAGTGACCAGTGGGGGTACCAACCTCAATACTGAAACAGGGGTAGAAACGGTGCGCAGAGGACTTTATCCAGCCGGAACCAACGCCAGCAACCTGGCCGCATTTACTGCCCATAACCTGAATTGGAAGCAATGGTCACTCAACCTGGGTTTGCGGTACAACCAGGTACGATTGGAGATTCAAGATGCTAAGTTTGGCAATACCGAAATCACCCCCGATGCCTTGGTGGCACATGCGATGCTCCGCTATCAGCTTGGTAAGCAGCACGCAATTTCCGCCGGAACTTATTCCGGGTTTCGGGCACCTAACATCAACGACATGACCAGTTTTGGCCGATTTGACTTCGGCATTGAGGTACCCAGCTACAATCTTGCTCCGGAAAGGTCTACTACTTACGAACTGACCTATAAGTACAGCTCCGCTAAATTGCAGGCCAACATCTCAGGTTTCTATACGGCATTATCAGATTTGGTAACCCGGGTACGCAGCACCTTTGAAGGACAACCCAAATACGAAGGCAGTGATGTGTACAAAAAAGAGAATGCAGCCACTTCTTTCATCCGGGGAACGGAAGTTGATTTTGCCTGGTCGATCAGCCAAAAATTCAACCTGCAAGGCAGTCTGACTTATGCTTTTGGCCAAAATACTACAGCGCATGAACCAATGCGCCGCATTCCACCTCTCAATGGCCGGATTGGATTGCAGTATCAACCCGTCAAGAACTGGTTCAACCGCATCGATTTCTTGTATGCCAGCAAACAGGATCGTTTGGCCAGTGGTGATAAGTCGGATCCACGGATTCCCAAAGGAGGCACTCCAGGGTGGAAAGTTTTGAACCTGCGCAGTGCTTATCAATTCAAGCAAGTGGAGCTACAAGCCGGTTTGAATAACCTGTTCAACGAAGCTTACCGCACCCATGGTTCAGGGATTGATGGGGTCGGAAGAAGTGTCTGGATTGGATTGGATTGGAAGTTTTAAACCTGAAAAAACCAGATTGGAGAGATGGAATGCCTTCCGTCTCTCCAATTGACATAATGTCTAATCTTGAATTACGCCAAAACTCCAGTTTGAACATCGAGGGTGTGCATTCCCCCATACTGTTCTCCATTTTTATCGGTAATGCGCACTTCAATTTGGTGCATTCCATTTTCAAGTCCCTTCGGCAGGAAGCCTTTCCACAAATGCCGATTCACCTTGGCGGCCATCCATACATTGTATTTGTCCAGGTGTTTCTTTAAAAACTCTTCCACATAAGGGTCGGTTCCTTCAAATTGGGTCAAGGTTTGAAAATCGCCGTCATCCCAACGCACTTCAATCTGGGCATCCGGGTGGGTAGCAAAAGCATTGATGATCAACTGAGGCAGAGCAGATCGGTCTGCTTTGGGAAAACGCAAGACATAGCGCGAGCGGCTTTCTGGCACCCCTAATGGCTTGAACTGGTAATTGAATTCAACGCCATTGAAATTGAACACAAAATAGCCATTGGGAACACCGTCCATGGCCATCCGAATGGGCAAGCCATCCTCCAACAAGGGGCCTTGCCACCAGGCTCCACAAACGGCACCTGCAATCAAACTATGGAAAGGGTTTTTTCGCGTCCAACCGCCTTCACTGAGGTTCACATGCTCGATGGTGTGTGTATGCGCAGAAACCGAAAAGAGGTGTGGATGCTTTTTGAGTAATGCGTATAAGGCCTGCCGATTGACAATATTGCGGTAAGGATTTTTTGCTGCTGTTTTGGTGTAAACAGGAATATGCGAAAGTAAAAATACCAATTTGTCTTTGGGCACTAGCGCAAGGTCACTAGCCAGCCATTTCAATTGCCGATCATCGAGTCGTCCTTCGGTGATGCCTTGTTCCTCGCGCTTTTTGTTCCAGCCTGAGTAACCAATGTCATCCAGAACGACAAAATGCACCTGTCCGTAGTCAAAGGAGTAATAAGTAGGGCCAAAATAGGATTGGTAAGTCTCGCGGGCATACCGAGCTTGAGTGGCGCGAACGTTGATGTCGTGGTTGCCCATCACTGGAAACCAGGGTTTGCCCACACTTCCGATGGCGTCGCGCACTGCGGGGTGTACTTCCAGTTCATCCCAGGCCAGATCGCCCAAGGGAACCATAAAATCGGCTGATTCACGTTGCAAGGCAGGGACACCCAGTTGCTGAAAATACCCCACTTCCAGGCTGGTCTCTGGCTGAATGTCTCCCATCAGCACAGCCCTAAACTCCGTTTCAACTTCGGTTTTGATCAAATAAAAATTGAGCGGATTGGGTACTTCGCCTGTCGGCAAAACACCGGGATAGGGAGCGATCTCCGTTTCTGGAGAGCCGCTTGGGCGATACAAGTAATAAAACTGTGGTTGATGCAACGCATTGACTGGCAGTACATATCCAGCCGGTTTGCTGATAAAGATGCTGCAATCTTCTTCCAGAGGCAATTCGTAGTATCCATTTTCATCGGTCAGTACCACCTGGTGTTGGTTACTGACCATTACGCCGGGAATGCCGCTGGCGCTTTTTTGATCCAAGACATAGCCGCTGGCCGTCATTATTTTTCAGGGTTTTTGGGTTTTCAGTGACTTAGATTCCAGTCGCTTCGACCACTCCGGCGCTTCGGCTACGCTCAGCGACCGGAGTATTCGAAGCGACTGGAATCTAAGTCACTGAAAACCATTTAAATCATATCCTCTGGCCGCACCCACTCATCAAACTGCTCGGGGGTCAGCAAGCCCAATTCTACAGCGGCTTGCTTCAGGGTTGTATTTTCGGCATGGGCTTTTTTGGCAATTGTTGCCGCGTTGTCGTAGCCGATTTTGGTATTGAGCGCGGTCACCAACATCAGCGAATTGTTGAGCTGCTCGGTGATGCGGGCGTAGTTGGGCTCGATGCCTTCTGCGCAATGTTCGTTGAAGCTCACACAAGCATCGCCGATCAGACGGGCAGAAGTCAGGAAGTTGAAGATGATCACCGGTTTGAACACGTTCAGCTCAAAGTGGCCGTTCATACCGCCAATGTTGATGGTCACGTCATTGCCGATGACCTGAGCCATGGCCATGGTCATAGCTTCCGATTGGGTTGGGTTGACCTTGCCCGGCATGATCGAAGAACCTGGCTCATTGGAAGGGATGATCAATTCGCCAATCCCTGAACGAGGGCCAGAAGCCAGCAAACGAATGTCGTTGGCTATTTTTGACAAGGAAACTGCTACCGTTTTCAATGCACCATGTGCTTCCACCAGGGCATCGTGCGTAGCCAGCGCCTCAAATTTATTAGGGGCAGTTACGAATGGCAAGCCACTCAACTGGGCGATGTGCCGGGCTACATTTTCAGAATATCCAGGAGGGGTGTTCAATCCGGTGCCTACTGCAGTACCGCCCAAAGCCAATTCAGCAACGTGAGGCAAGGTGTGTTTGATGGCGCGGATACCGTAATCCAATTGGGCAGCGTAACCAGACAGTTCCTGGCCTACCGTAATCGGCGTCGCATCCATCAAGTGGGTACGGCCAATTTTGACAACCCCCATATAGGCTTCAGACTTGGCCTTGAGGGTATCCCGCAGCGCTTCAATGCCGGGGATGGTGGTTTCAACCAGCATTTTGTAAGCAGCAATGTGCATTGCTGTGGGGAAAGTATCGTTGGAGGATTGCGACTTGTTGACGTCGTCGTTCGGGTGAAGTACTTTTTTGGCGTCATCCAGTTTACCACCGGCGATTACATGAGCGCGGTTGGCAATCACCTCGTTTACGTTCATGTTGGATTGGGTACCTGAACCGGTTTGCCAAACCACCAAGGGGAATTGGTCGTCGAGTTGGCCAGCAGAAATTTCATCGCATACCTGGGCGATCATATCGGTTTTTTCTTTCGACAATTCACCTGCTTCGAGGTTGGTAAAGGCGGCGGCCTTTTTGAGGATGGCAAAGGCGCGGATGATCTCGATTGGCATCAAATGCCCGCCAATTTTGAAGTTGTCTTTGGAGCGTTGGGTTTGTGCGGCCCAATATTTGTCAGCGGGTACATCTACGTAGCCCAAACTGTCTTTTTCTTTGCGGAAAGCCATGGTGTGGTCTCTAATGTTTAGGTAAAAAAGTGCCTCAAAGATAGCAAACTTACATCAGGACAAAGGAGGAAAAGCGTTGAGAATTCTCAAAGAAGGGCATTCTCGTGTTACTTTTTCGGTCATTATACTTTAAGAAATCATCAACACTGAAAAGGGGCTAAAAACTCTTTGCTATTAAAAGCGTTTTTAAAGTAACTTTCGGTCGCAATTTTTAACCCATTATAAAATAAAGCAATCATGGCTTTTGAACTTCCAGCGTTGCCTTACGCATTTGACGCACTTGAACCCAACATTGATGCCCGTACCATGGAAATCCACCACGGTAAGCACCATGCTGCCTATACCACCAACCTCAATGCTGCATTGGCCGGCACTGAAAATGAAGGCAAGTCAATCGAAGCTATTTTAGCGCATGTCTCTACCTTGTCTCCAGCCATTCGCAACAATGGTGGTGGTTTTTATAACCACAACCTGTTTTGGACCATCATGTCTCCAGATGGAACGGCTACTCCTGCTGAAGGCACTGAAATCCACGCTGCGATTACTGCCGATTTGGGTGGTTTCGACAATTTCAAAAAAGAATTTGCTGCTGCTGGAGCTACCCGTTTTGGATCAGGTTGGGCTTGGTTGAGTGTGGATGCAGATGGCAAGCTTTTCGTTAGTTCTTCTCCAAACCAGGACAATCCACTGATGGATGTTGCGGAGAAAAAAGGAACACCAATTTTGGGAATGGATGTTTGGGAACACGCTTATTACCTGAACTACCAAAACCGCCGCCCCGACTACATCGAGGCATTTTTCAATGTCATCAATTGGGGAGAAGTGAACCGTCGCTACCTCGCCGCGAAATAATTTTTTGATCCATTCTATTTCGAAGAGGGTGAAAATGTACTATTCTTTGCCCTCTTCGATACTATTTTTTTTCTTCCATACGTTTCCCCCCTTATACGCTTTACTTGCGTGACTCCTCGTACTGCCAATTGTACGTGAATATTCGACTTTTCTTACTTAGTACCCAGACTAGCACTACTGTAATCTCAGCTTGCACCTTTTATTTTCATACCCAAAACCGCATACCCATGATCATTGCAGCTTTTTGCCTCGTGTTGTTTTTAATTTTTGGTTCTAAATTATTGGAAAAAACCTAAGGGGCGATAAAAAAATAAATGTTCATTTTGCCAAAGGATTAGATGAGTAAACGATTCATTTTAAGTGCCTCATCTAATCTTTTGGCTCAAAAAAAATGAACATTTATTTTTGCCCCACTACTAAGGGGTTGACCTGAACCAAAGAGCCGCGTTCCTGTGCTGATGTCACGAAACGCGGCTTTTTTTATTGCGCTGATTTTAGTAAGCATTTTAATTGTATGAACCTAACCCTACAATCCCTTCGCTTTGCTCACCCATTTATTTCCAGCAATGCTGAACCGCCAGGGCCAGAAGGCGGATTCTTCGGAGTAAGCAACGCCAACTCTGGTTCCCGTTTGAATTTCGAAGGTTTCAAAAACTACAGGAGTTTCGATCCACACTGGAGAGGCATTCTCGGTCAAAGAAAGGCCAGAAGATGCAGTGGTCAACCCGAGTGCCTGACTACAAGTACCTGGGCCAGCGCTTAAATTCGTTTTGAGTTGGGGCATGCTTCGGCGTTGAAGCATGGTTTCAATGCCCCAAACAGGCTCAATGGCACGAATCAACACCGCGTGGGCAATGCCACCCGATGCAGTAACCACATTGAACAAGTGGTGAATGCCATAGCACAAGTAAATGTAGCAATGCCCTCCCGGCTCAAACATGACTTTGGTACGAGGCGTGAGGCGATTGCCATAGGCGTGACTGGCTTTGTCTTCGGGAGCGCGGTAGGCTTCCGTTTCCACAATTTTGCCTACCGTGAGTTGCCCGTCAAAGTTGGTCACCAAATGTTTGCCCAATAGCTCTTTGCTGATTTGCACGACATCTTCGCGCAAATAGAAAGCCTCGTTCAGCCTCGTACCAATTTGGTCAAGCGGTCTTTGCAAAACCTAGGGAAGTTGGGTAAGTTTGAATTTTTTCCAGCGTACTTTGATGCCACCACCATCGTGGATTTGCAGCGCGATGAAGCCTTCGCCCTTGCCAATCTTATCGTCTTTGAGGTAAATCATCTGTTGACCATTGAGCCAGGTGGTTACTTCGTCGCCTTTTACGAGGATTTTCAGTTTGTTCCATTCGCCCACTTTCAGGGCTTTTTCAGCCTCTGCGCTGGGTTGAATGAGCCAGCCCCGGCCATAAGATTCGTAAACACCCCCGGTATGGTTGTTCAAAGGGGCTACTTCTACTTGCCAGCCGCTGATTTTGACGCCTTCAATTCCAGAGCGAAAAAATACGCCACTGTTGCCATTGGCTTCTTGTTTGAACTGTAAGGTAAGGTCAAAATTCTTGTACTTGTTGGCAGTAGAAAGATAGCCATAGGCTTTGTCTGGACCGCTTTCGCAGATGAGTTCTCCGTTTTCTACAAACCACTTTTCGGTGCCGTGGATGTTCCACCCCGTCAGGTCTTTGCCATTGAACAGGGACACTTTTTGTGCCGCAACTAAAAACGGCATACAAGCGATGCATGCGATCAGATAAGAAATTTTCATGGATGAAATTTGTGTGTGATGAAAATGTGACAATGAAGATAAACTTTAACGGCGAATAAATTTGTCATCACAACAAGTCTAATCAATTCTCCTTCCTTCAACGGTGCGGCTGTTGCGATCTTGCCGATCGATGCGGCGCAAATCCACCATCAATCCGGCGAAAGCTGCACCAAAATTGACGTCGTATTCTTTGCCGTCGTAAGTAACGGTTCCGGTTGAACGTTCCCAATCTTTGGCCAACAAGACGTAGCGCTCTCCTGCTTTGGGGCTGGGCCCAAACATTAAGAAACGCGATTCCGAGCCATTTTCAAAAGCAACCGCAAAGCGGTTGGCCTTGGGGCTGAACATGAATACGCCCGGCGTGCTGCGGGGAATGTAAATCTCCTCGACTTTTTGTCCATTCACCATTCGCACCTTTCCTTCTACTATTTCGGAGGAATTTTCGCCCAGTTTACGGCGCAGGTATACATCATCCGAAAGATAAAATTGAATTTTCTTCAATTCTGATTCACTCCAGCGGTTGCGGTCGTACAAGTCTTGGGTGAAATACGACAAGCGAGAATTACAACTGCTCAACACTGCCAAAAACAGCAGCAACTTTGGAATGACGCAAAATCGGGAAGTCAATTTTTCTGCGTTGCTTAGGGTATTTTTCATCATCACGTGTTTTCTTTATGAGATGGTGAAATTACAGCAAGTCACTCATGCACAAAAGTGGTTTATGAAAAGTTTAACAAGGGTTAAGGTTTATTAAAACTTAAAACCCCAAGACTTTGTAAGGTTAATGACAATCCCTTTCATCCAAAAATTGTTACATTAGCACGTGGTGTATTAAACGACCAAGACATGAAGGTTTTTACCAATGTTTTTTCTATGAGAATACTATATTTCAGCCTGCTGTTTAGCCTAATGGCCTTGCCGATGGCGATGGCAACACACAACCGCGCTGGTGAGATCACCGTTGAGCAGGTAGGCAACTGTGTGACCAGTTTGACCGTCAAGGCAACCATTGTTACTTATACCAAGGCCAGTAGTTTCATGGTGGACCGTGATTCCTTGACCATTTTCTGGGGAGATGAATCGCCAGGATCCAAAGGTTTCCAGGTGGTCAGGGTCAATGGCCCGGTCGGATCAAATGGCATTGGCAAAGGAGAATTGCTCGAAAATGATACGCGGAAGAATATTTACGTCGCTTTCCATACTTTTCCATCGCGGGGTACTTATGTCATCTCGATGAATGACCCCAACCGCAACGGGGGGATTTTGAACCTCAATTTTCCCAACTCGGAGCAAATTAAATTTCACATCCAAACCACCTTCACCTTTCCCAATCCGCAGGTGGATGGCTGCAACAACACGCCAATTCTGCTGCAGCCCCCCATCGACATTGGTTGCGTAGGAAAACCTTTTATCCACAACCCCAATGCCTATGATGCGGATGGAGACAGTTTGGCTTACAAACTGATTGTTCCTTTTTCTGATCGAGGGGTGCAAGTACCCAATTACTTGTTTCCCAATATGATTAACCCTGGCCCCAAAAACAACCTCAGCATCAATGAGAAAACAGGGGAAATCGTCTGGGATGCCCCCCAACGTGCCGGGGAATACAACCTGGCCATGATCATTGTGGAATTTCGGGATGGCAATCCCTTGGACACCATTGTGCGCGACATCCAGATTTTGATTCAAAACTGCGACAACCAGCCTCCCAAAATTGAGCTTCCTTTTACCGAAATTTGTGTAATAGCAGGTCAGGTCGTCCAATTCAAAGTAACGGCTACGGCCCCGATTGAAGAAACCCGCCAAAAAGTAAAATTGGGCGCATTGGGTGGCCCTTTTGAAGTAAAAATAAGTCCAGCCACCTTTACCCCAAGAATCAATTCGTATCAAAATGATCCGTTTGTCAAAACATTCCGCTGGGAAACCCGCTGCGAGCACATTTCGGATCAATTTTACTCGGTCGTCTTCCGAGCGGTAGATGATTTTTATCCGCGAGACTCCACTGGTTTATCCGTGCTTAAAACCGTACGGATCAAAGTAGTCGGGCCGCCGCCTGAAGGAGTCAGGGCTTCGCCAGGTAATGGATTCATTGATGTCACCTGGAATAAACCATACGTGTGCGACAAAGCCGCCGAAAATTATTTCCAGGGATTCACCGTCTGGCGCAGAATTGGCAGCAATGCTTTTGAACCGGATACCTGCCAATCAGGTCTGGCTGGGCGTGGTTACGTGAAACTGACCGAATTTGCCATCAAGGACAGCTTGAGCGGACGCTATCATTTCCGCGACAACAATGTTGAGCCAGGCCGGACGTACTGCTATCGGATTTTGGCAGAATTTGCAAAAACCACTCCGGGTGGCCGTTATGCCTACAACCTGATCGAGAGTTTGCCTTCCAAAGAAGCCTGTGTACAACTGAACCGCAACCTCCCCTTGATCATCAAAGCGGATGTGGTCACCACCAGCAGTACAACTGGCAGGGTACAGGTTTGCTGGACGAAACCCAAGCCAGCCGACCTTGATACCTTGGTCAATCCTGGGCCTTATGCCTATGAATTGGTGCGGGCAGTTGGTTTAACCCCTGCTGATGCAGACTTCAGGCCCGTAACGCGTTTCAGCAGTGCAACTTTTAAAGGAGCCAATGACACCTGCTTTTTGGATCAAAACCTCAACACCTCTGGTACGCCATATAGTTATAAGGTTCGATTTTATACCGGCCGATCAACTACCGTTCCGCTGGGATCGACACCATTGGCGTCGACGGTATTTCTAAAAATCAGCCCATCGGATAAATTGCTGCAATTGAGCTGGGATGAAACCACGCCCTGGGACAATTACGCTTATGTGGTGCTGCGCAAAAATGCCGCTGGAGGGTTCGACTCTTTGGCAACTGTATCAACAAGTACTTATACCGACCGCAATCTGGTCAATGGTACCGAATATTGTTACAAAATCCGGGCTTTGGGTACCTATGGTATCGAAGGCATCACCAGACCCTTGATCAACTTTTCGCAAGAAGTTTGCGCAAAGCCTCAGGACAACGTGCCGCCTTGCCCACCTACCATCAAAGTTGGCACCATCTGCGACAAGCCAACGGATTGCTCCAACCGCGACTTGCAGGTGAATACCATTACCTGGAATCGACCAACCACCACTTGTCCGGAAGCTACGGATCTGGCGGGGTACAAGGTGTATTTCAACAGCGGTGATACGGTAGGAAAATACACCCTGGTCGGCACCATCACTTCTCCGAATACCCTGCAATTTGGGCACCGCCCGGAATTTGGCATCGCTGGTTGCTATGCCGTAACCTCCGTTGATCAATTGGGCAATGAAAGTGCGCGCAGCAACCTCATTTGTGTAGACAATTGTCCGCGATACACCTTGCCGAATACCTTCACGCCCAATGGCGACAATCAGAACGAGTTGTTTACCCCATTCCCCTTCTGCTTTATTGCCAATGTTGACTTCCAGGTGTTCAACCGCTGGGGGCAATTGGTCTTCAAAACCGTTGATCCAAACCTGAATTGGGATGGCAAAAACCTGCAAGGGGAAGCACTTCCCGCCGGTGTGTACTACTACAAGTGCAAGGTTTTTGAAGAAAGAGTGAATGGCGTAGTGCCGGTAGAGAAGCCGCTGGAAGGGTATATACAGTTGGTGAAGTAGTGAGCGGTCAGCGGTCAGCAATCAGCTATCAGCAAATTTGAGCTGATAGCTGATTGCTGATAGCCGAAAGGGAGATTAGGTTTTTTTGTGTTTTTTCACGCTAATAAAACGACTATCAATCCAGTACACCAGCCAAAAGAGACCAAGGGTTACCATTCCTAAGAAAACATAAATTACCGTATTTACAAATTCTGTGGGATTCCGTTTGTAATCAGCAGTATACCCAAATATGAAGGAAAAAATTGGCAATACATAGCATGAACAAAAAATGCAAAATGAATCAATGTCAAGTCCCATAATTATTTCTATTTTTTAGACTGTGTTTGAATCAATCAACTCCGAACCCAGAGTAAACTCGCCCCTCCTCAGGCATAAACCCCAAAACAATATCTCCAGCAGGAACGCCCAATTGCAATAATTCTTCAGCAACTTCTTCTTCGGTCCAATTTTGAATGACCTATATTTTTTCGTTTCGAAAATCAAAGTGCAACATTACCAAACTTACAGTATTTAATGTAAGCTATTTGTCTTTTCATCGATAGAAAACAAGAACTTCTTCGAAAAAGAGAAAATAATCTTGAACTTATTTAATTTTTTTAAAAAAGAATACTAAGTTTGTTAAAATGTTTCTTTTAACCGACTTGATTGTAGAATGTCACTCAAAAAAGACCAAAATAAATTGGGGGTCATCAAAGAGCTTTATTTTTCCCGCATGCTGTCTTGTACAGACTTGTGCGAACGGAGGGATAAGAGCTTGCCTTTAATTACAAAATTGGTCAATGAGTTGCAAGAAGATGAAGTGATTATAGAAAGCGGCTTTGCGCCCTCCACCGGCGGCCGCCGCCGGCTTATGTACTCCATTCGTCCTGATTTTCAATACATTATTGCGGTATCGATGGATCAGTTGATTACCCGGATCGCTTTGATGGATTTGCACAACAACTACATTGGTGTCATCGAAAAAGTGGACTTACCCCTCATGGCAAATGATCACGCTTTATTCGACTTGACCACTGCAATAGATTCTTTTTTACAAAACAGCCCAATTGGACAGGATAAAATTATTGGCATAGGAATTGCTATGCCGGGTTTCATCAATCCAGGCAAAGGCATTAATTATTCCTTTTTAAAGGCTGAGGATAACATCGTTGAACACCTTGAACATACCCTGAACATACCCGTTTTCATCGACAATGATTCCAGCCTCATTGCCTTGGCCGAGTTGCGTTTCGGTGCTGCCAAACAAGAAAAAAATGCCATGGTCATCAATATGGGCTGGGGAGTGGGCTTGGGCATGATCCTCGATGGAGCCCTCTATCGGGGTGAGATCGGTTTTGCTGGGGAGTTCAGTCACATCCCACTTTTCAACAACAAAAAACAGTGTAGTTGTGGCAAATACGGCTGTCTGGAAACTGAAACCTCTCTTTTGGTCTTAGTCGAAAATGCACGTAAAGGCATTGAACAAGGGCGCTCTACTACGCTGGATGCCCAAGTTTTTGGTGATCCAGAAGAGGCCAATAACGCCATCGTTAGGGCTGCTTTGAATGGTGACAAATTTGCAGTGGAATTACTCTCAGAAATTGGCTTAAAAATCGGACTTGGGGTTTCGATTTTGATCCATTTGCTCAATCCAAAACTCATTGTACTCAGCGGACGTGGTGCTATGGCTGGAAAAATCTGGCAAGCACCCATACAACAGGCATTGAACGAATATTGCATTCCCAGGTTAGCGGACAACACCGTGATCAAAGTATCCGAACTCGGTTACCAGGCCGAAATGATTGGTGCAGCAGCTTTAGTTATGGAGAATTTAGAGCAGCTTCATCTGTCCAAGTTTAGTGCGACACCTTACGAACAAGCTTTTTAACGTAATGACAATGTGCATTACTCACCACTAGTGGAATATTAAACTAATTTTTATGAACAACTTAAACTCAAATCTAAAATGATCAGAAGTATACGATCGCAGATCAGGATCTGCTTAATGCTGATCCTGGGGCTCTGCGGGGCAGGCGCCTTTGCTCAGGGAACAGTAAGAGGTACGGTTACCTCAAAAACAGATGGAATGCCACTCCCAGGTGTGAATATACTAGTCAAGGGGAGGACTACTGGTACCGTTACGGAAGTAGACGGCCGTTTTTCGCTTCAGGTTAGTCCTGGTGAAACACTTACCCTCTCCTACACCGGATTCGCTACGCAGGAAGTGCAGGTGACTAACCAGACAGAGTTGAGCATTGTCCTTGTAGAGGATGTACTCACCATGCAGGAAGCGGTAGTGACGGCACTTGGCATCAGTAAAGAAAGTAGAAAACTGGGGTATGCCGTTTCTACCATTAATGGCGATCAACTGAACAAGGCTAGAGAAACCAACGTAGCTTTATCCCTCCAGGGCACAGCTCCGGGGGTAACCGTAAGAGGTACCAATGGTGGCCCTGGCGGAACAGCTCAAGTGCTGCTGCGTGGAATGCCCAGCATGAACAGCGGGGGTTCCCCACTCTATGTTATCAATGGTATTCCCATGGATAACACGCAACGCGGTGGTGCTGGCGAGTGGGGTGGCGGAGACAATGGAGACGGTATTGGTAACCTTAACCCGGATGACATTGAGACCTTGACCATTCTGAAAGGTCAGTCAGCTTCTGCTTTGTATGGCGCTCGTGCTTCAAACGGTGTAATCTTAATTACCACCAAAAAGGGTAAGAAAAACGATTTTTCCGTTGAGTACAACACGAATTACATGACCGACAATGCCATGAATCTTACTGATTTTCAGTACGATTATGGTCAAGGTCTTTTGGGGGTTAAACCAGTTGATGCCAACTCCGCGCTCTCATCAACTCGTATGAGTTGGGGGCCTAAGTTAGATGGCAGCTCTACCCCTCAATTTAATGGCCAGTCTTATCCTTACAGTGCGCAAAAGGACAACATCAAGAACTTCTACAGAACAGGTTCCTCCTTTACAAACACCGTTTCTGTTTCAAAAGGAACTGAGTCAGGTTCTTTCAGATTGTCGGCCTCAAACCTTTCCAATCAATCCATGGTGCCCAACAGTGGCCTCGAACGAAAAACCTTTAACTTTAGCTTAGATCAAAAAATCACTAAAAAGCTTTCGGTTACTGCTGTTGCAAACTATGTGGATGAACAGTCTAAAAACCGATCATACCTGAGTGATGGTCCAATGAATGCGAACAATATCTTGTTTCTGGCAACCAATGTAAATGAGAGCATTTTAGCCCCTGGATTTGATGCGTCAAAGAATGGAGCTGAAGTTCGCTGGAGCGATGATGAGTACGTATCCAACCCTTACTTTGTAACCAGTCAATTTAAAAATAATCTCAGCCGCAGGCGCATGATTTCATCTTTGATGGCACGTTACGATCTAACCAGCTGGTTGTACGCACAGGCTCGGGTGGGCTATGATTTAAGCAATGACAAGTCTTTTAACGTAACTCCTTGGGGAACTGCCTACCAAACCAGACCTGATGGAAGTGGATCGATGGGGCAATCTCAAACCCAGCGTTCTGAGTTGAACATCGAAGGGATTCTTGGTGCGAATAAGAAGATTTCCGATGATTTAACGATCGATGCCTTGATTGGAGGCAACATCCGGAAGAATGAATCAGAATACGTAGGGGTTGGCGGCGCGTTTTTTACACTTCCCTATGTATATACATTGTCAAACTTGTCACAACGAGGTGGGGGTGATTATGGATTTTCGAAACAAGGTGTTCATTCAGGGTTCTACTCAGTGGACTTTTCCTACAAGAATTTCCTGTCCGTAAACACAACTGGCCGGTACGATGACTATTCCACGCTATATTCTTTGATCAATCCGGAAAAGAAGACGGGGATCTTCACGCCATCGGTCTCCACCAGTTTCTTGTTCAGTGAATTGGGCAATTTTGGGAAATTGAGCTTTGGAAAACTACGTGCTTCCTTCGCTCAAACCAGTGGCGAGCTAGGTGACCCTTACCAAACATCATTGTACTATAACTTGGATCGTTCATTCAATGGTCGGCCCGTGGGTTCATTCCCTGGAACTGCGCCCAACTCTACTTTGAATCCCTTTACCCTTACCGAAATTGAAATCGGTACCGAACTTAAGTTCTTCAATAATCGGTTGGGATTGGATTTGGCCTGGTTCAACCGTACTACCAAAAATGAAATCATGCGCGCCAATTTTAGCCCAGCAGCTGGATTTACTGGTGGTTTTGTAGGCACGGGTTCAACAAAAAACACGGGTATTGAGCTTCAAGTTAAGGGTGTAATTGTTCGGACAGCAAATTTTGAATGGAGCACAACGCTGAATTTCACGAACGTTAGCAACAAGATTATCTCTACTGACCTCAACAATACCAATCTGCAATTGGGCTACAATCGCGCTACCTTGGGCAATGCCTATACTGCTTTTGTGCCAGGCCTGCCAGGTCCGCAGATCATGGCGTATGACTACAAAAGAAGCAATGGTCAAATTGTTGTGGACGGAAGTGGAATTCCAGTGAGAGGTGATTTAAAGCCAATGGGAAGCGTTTTGCCTAAACAATATGGCGGCTTAATGAATCAACTGTCCTATAAAGGATTTAACCTTGCATTCCTCATTGACTATAGCTTCGGAAATAAAGTACTTTCTGCAACCGAGCACTATTCAATTGCCCGTGGCTTGAACAAAATCACCCTGGAAGGCCGTGATGGAATTACAACGGGTGTTATCGAATCAGGAACAGCCAATACGGTAAAAGCTCCTGCTCAACTTTACTACCGAGCTGTAGCACAACAGATTACCTCAAGTAGCGTGGTTGATGGTGACTTCATAAAATTCCGCCAGCTTACCTTAGGCTACCAGATTCAAGGCACAAAACTTGGAAAGCTTCCTTTCCAGTCTATTCAATTGTCTTTGGTTGGGCGTAATCTTGCCATCTTAATGCGTAAAGCGAAGAATATCGATCCTGAATCTTCATTTGGGTCTAATCTACGCTACTATGGCATTGAGGGAACAGGTTTACCTTCTGCCCGTTCAATCGGACTCAACCTTAACTTTAAATTCAAATAGCCAGAACCATGAAAATACAATATAAGAATTTCCTTAAACAAGGAAGACTTGCCTACTTAGTGTTGGTACTTACTTTCCTTACCTTCTCCTGCGAAGATTTGGCCGAGTTGAACGTAGATCCAACCAGGTCTTCACCCGCAAACTTTGACCCGAATTTCTTCTTGTCTTCTAGCCAGTCGAATTATCTGGGTGCAACTACGGGTTATAGTGGCCCTATTCTATTTCAGAGCGGATGGGTACAAATTTTGGCCAGTACCTCTACCTTAGGTGCCAACTACTACTCCAACATGGACAAGTATGTTCCTTCTACCAACACAGCGAATTATCAACAAGGAGGCTGGAACAGTGGTTATCGATCAGCTACCCTGGCCAATCAAATCTTGTTTGATACCGACGGCAAAACTGGGTTTGAAAATTTGAGAGGGGTGGCCAAAATCATGATCATCCTGAATATGCAGCACATTAGCGATGTTTATGGAGACATACCATATACGCAAGCATTGCAGGCTGCTGCCGGGCTCACCCAGCCTGAATATGACACTCAGGAGGCTCTTTACCAGGCTCTGCTTAAAGATTTGGACGCTGCGGTAAGCAGTTTAGATGTGTCCAAAAAAGGCCCAACTGCGGATCTGATGTACAATGGGGATGTTGCCAAATGGAAAAAATTTGGTTACTCCCTCATGCTGCGCATGGCCATGCGATTGGTAAAAATAAGTCCAGCCACTGCCAAGACTTATGCCGAGAAAGCAGCAGCGGGCGGCACATTTGCCAGTGCAGCTGATGACGCTGTTATCAAGTATGACAATACCAATGGCTATACAAACGGCAATGCAGGACCTTTGAATACTGCTTCTGATTTCTATGAGGTTCGCTGGAGCAAAACCATCATTGATTATTTGAAGACCAGAAATGATCCTCGCCTGGGAATAATTGCTGAAGTTCCACAAGATGGCTTTGCGGCTAACAACAACGCTGCACTGAGTGGCAATTCTACTCCTGCAAACCAGCTTGGTTTGCCCAACGGATTTGATATAGCTGGAGGAGCTACCGACATCAGTAAATCTCCTGGCTTTCCAGGCGCAACAGGCTCTGGCTCAGATGCTACCAAAATTGGGAAGTACTCACGTCCAACAGCCATCTACCGTAATGTAAATGCCCCCGCATTTATTCTGACTTACGCTGAGAGTGAATTACTCTTGGCAGAGGCAGTTGTAAGGGGCTTTACTGTATCGGGAACTGCTGCTAGTCACTACAGCAACGCGCTTCGAGGTGCCTTGGCTGGCATGGCGCCACTTGGTACCAGCGCAGCTATTGATGCGGCTACGGTAAACGCATATGTTACAGCAAACCCACTTGACGTTTCTTCCTCAGCCAATTCTCTAAAGATGATCAATGAGCAGTATTGGGCAACCACTGGCCTTTTGTTCAACTTTGTAGAGGCATGGAACAACTGGAAACGTTCGGGCCATCCAGTGCTAACACCGGTTAAATTTACTGGTAACTTCTCAAATGGAGCAATTCCTCGCAGACAGCCATACCCAACTGGAGAAGCAGGTCAGAATGGTGATGCTTACAAAAAAGCAGTCACCAGACTTCCAGGCGGTGATCAGTGGACATCCCGCATTTGGTGGGACGCTAATTAAGTTGAAACGGGTTAAACTTGTGTTTTGAATTCCAACCATAAGTTTATTAATGGGAATGAAGTAAAAGGCTGGACTCCAATCCAGCCTTTTATTTTTTCTCTAGTGTGTGTAAATTGCTGTTGATAATTGCATTTGAAAGTGACGAAATTCCCTGTATCAATGAAAAAAGTATTCGCAGTTGCGCTTTCTTTAATCACCTTGGTATCTGCCAAGGCGCAAAGTTTATTCGAGTCCGTTAATTCCTCACGCTCAGGTGTATCATTCAAAAATACCATTGTCGAAAATGCGACTCAAAACGCATTGACTTACGAAAACTTATTCAATGGAGGGGGGATTGCAGTTGGGGACATCAACAACGATGGCCTCGAAGACATCTACTTCGTTTCTAACATGCAGCTCAATCAGTTGTACCTCAATCAGGGCAACTTCAAATTCAAAGACATTACTCAAGCAGCGGGAGTAGCTGGCCGGGTGGGATGGAAAAGTGGCACATCCATGGTAGACATCAACGGCGATGGGCTTCTCGATATCTACGTGTGTTACTCCGGCAAAACAGATGCAGAAAAAAGGCGCAATCAGTTTTTTATCAACCAGGGAAACCTCACTTTCATCGATAAGGCCCAAGAGATGGGGCTTGACGATCCATCATATACCACCCAAGTCTCCTTCTTTGACTATGATCGGGATGGTGATTTAGATGCTTTCTTACTCGCGACCAATGTAAAAGTGATCCGGGACTTGGAGTATTCGCAGGCCCGTAAAGCTAAACATCCTTATGCCGGCGACAAGTTGTTTCGCAACGACAATGGGCGCTTTACCGAAGTAACAGAGGCGGCTGGTATTCTTTCTAATGCCCTCGGCTTTGGCTTGGGTGTAACGGTATCGGATGTGAACAAAGATGGCTGGCTAGATATTTATGTCTCTAATGACTATGCCGAACCGGATTACCTCTACATCAACAATCGCGATGGAACCTTCACCAATAAGCTGGATGTATCGCTCCAACACATTTCGCAATTCTCGATGGGGTCAGATATAGCAGATGTCAACAATGATCTGTTACCTGATATTTTCACTGTTGACATGTTGCCTGAAGACAATAAAAGACAGAAGCTATTGTATGGACCGGACAACTACGAGCAATTCGCGCTCATGGTGAACGAGGGCTATCATTACCAGTTCATGCGCAATATGCTTCACCTCAACAATGGTAACGGTACATTTTCGGAAGTAGGGCAACTGTCGGGCGTATCCAATACCGACTGGAGCTGGGCACCACTGTTTGCCGATTACGACAACGATGGCTGGAAAGATCTATTCGTGACAAACGGATATTTTCGGGATTATACCAATCGCGATTTTCTTAAATACAAAGGGGATTACTATTTTCAGAAAGTTCTGGCGCACGAAAAAGCCGATACCTTGGAGTTGGCAAAGTCAATGCCTTCAACACCAGTGCACAATTATATTTTTAAAAACATGAGCAATGCCCGGTTTGAAGATCAGAGCAAGGCCTGGGGATTTTCAACGCCCACTTTTTCAAATGGTGCCGCTTATGCCGATCTTGACAATGATGGCGATCTGGATTTGATTGTAAACAATCAGAACGCTGAGGCTTCGCTTTACCGAAATCTCGCGCGCCAGCAAAACGCATCGCGCCATTACATCGCTTTGCAACTGAAAGGTGCTGGACTGAACACACAAGCTATTGGAAGCGCTGTAACGATTTACATTGGACAGGATAAACAGTTTTTTGAAATGATGCCGGTGCGCGGTTACCAGTCCTCTGTTTCTAGCAGAATTCATGCTGGCTTGGGTGGCCAAACACAGATCGATTCGATAGTTGTAGTTTGGCCGACGGGCAAAAAAAGTAAAATTGCCAACGCAATGGCCGACCAGTTGCTCGTGTTGGAAGAAGTAAACTCGACACCAACTGATCATGATGCTACCCCTCAAACAGCTACCCTTTTCAAAAGCGAAAAGTCCCCACTCACCTATCGTCACACGGAATATGGGGCAAATGATTTTAAACGACAACCATTACTCAATACCATGCTGTCGCCTTGCGGCCCCGTGATGGCGAGTGCCGATGTCAATAAAGATGGCACGCTGGATATTTTTGTTGGGGGCACCAAGGAAAATCCCGGTCGCTTGTTCGTACAGTTGAGCAACGGCATTTTCCGCATGATGGGTAATTTTGATTTCAAAGAAGATGCCAATTGCGCGGATGCAGATGCCAGCTTTTTTGACGCAGATGGTGATGGCGATCAAGATTTATATGTAGTAAGTGGCGGTTATCACGAATATCAGCCGGATGAGGAAGCTTTGCAAGATCGCTTGTACATCAATGATGGTAAGGGAAACTTTAGCAAAGCGCTAGGCGCGATACCGCATATGTCTCCAGCCAAATCCTGTGTGCGGCCAATCGATCTTGATCACGATGGCGATCTTGACCTATTCGTGGGAGGAAGAGTTATGCCGGGTTCATATCCACAATCTCCGCCAAGTTATCTCTTGCTCAATGATGGTTCAGGGCGGTTTACCGATGCCACTGAAAATCTATTGCCTTTGCTGAAAAATCTGGGCATGGTTACCGATGCAGCCTGGCTTGATGTAAACGAAGATACTTTTGCTGACCTGATTGTAATGGGAGAATTTATGCCAATCAGCGTATTTATCAACAACCAAGGCCAGCGTTTTGAGGAAGCCACCAATCAATATTTTAAAAATGTGGAATCTGGTTGGTGGAATAAACTAGCCGTGGCCGATTTTGACCATGATGGTGATGACGATCTGATTGCCGGCAATTTCGGTTTGAATTCCCAGTTCAAAGCAAGTGAATCAGAACCCATCAGTATGGTCTATTCAGACTTTGATAACAATGGCAGCATAGATCCCATTCTGGTTTCATATGTACAGCACAAACCTTACCCCTTCGCTGGTCGCGATGAACTGTTGGATCAACTTTTTCCCTTGCGCAAGAAGTTCACTACCTATGCCCCCTATTCAGAAGCCACACTAAGCGACCTGTTCACTCCTGCGGAGCTTTCGCAAACAAAAAGATTGTCCGCGACAGAACTGCGAAGCGTTTACTTCGAAAATCAGGGCAAGCAGTTTGTCAAACACATTTTGCCAACTGAGGCCCAGTATGCCCCGGTTTATAGTATTGAAGTACTTGATTACAATCATGATGGTCACCCCGATTTTATTCTTGCTGGCAACCAGAGCGCGATACGCATCCGTTTGGGCAGTATTGATGCAAACTTTGGGCAGCTCTATGAAGGCAATGGCAAAGGAAATTTCAGGTACGTAACCCAGGCGGAATCCGGATTTTCTTTTACAGGCGATGTAAAATCAATGAAGTGGATAAAAACTCCTGCCGGGGAATTCCTACTTGCAGGGATCAATAACCTGGGTATTGTGGCCTACAAAAGAAATGAATCAACTTCGAAATAAGGGGCAAAAAAAATAAGTGTTCATTTTGCCAACGAATTAGATAAGTAAACGTTCCATTTTAAGTGTCTTATCTAATCCGTTGGCTCAGAAAAAATGAATACTTATTTTTGCCCCACTACCAAATTTTCTTTCTGATGAAATATTTTTTCAGCATAAGCTTCTTTTTGATCGTAACGACACGCCTCCTTGCGCAGACGGAAGATCAGGCAACTGCCCAGTTCATCAAATCAGCCTTTCATCTTTCTGAAGTGATGCTGCACGATGTGGCCAGTCCGCCAGCTGCAGCCCGCTTCTACGCTTATGCTATGTTAAGTGCCTACGAAGTGTTGCAGCGCAATCAATCGGATATGCTTGCACTGAGTAAAAACTTTCGTGTTGTTCCCGAATTTGTTCAATTACCAGTTCCAGCAAATTTTAATCCAGCATTTTGCGCTACTTATGCCATGCTCGAAACAGGCAGGTTGATTCTGCCTTCCGGTTATATGTTGGAAGAGAAGCAAGGTGAATTGATCACCATTTTCCGAAAGAGCTACAAACTGAATGCCAAGCACCTTGAGGCCAACCGGCAATACGCCAATGAGGTGGCGGCGCAGGTGCTGGCTTACGCAAAGAAAGATGGCTACTTTTCGCTCAGCGTACTGCCGCGCTTTAAACCCAACACCAAAGAAGCGGGAAGATGGTATCCAACAGCTCCTGAATACATGAGCGCAGTAGAGCCTCAATGGAAAACCATTCGTACCTTCTTTCTCGATTCAGCCGATCAATTTATGCCTTACGATCCGGCACCTTTCAGTACCGAAAAGGGGAGCAGTTTTTTTAATCAGTTAGAAGAAGTGGTTACCATCTCCAAACAACTTACTGCAGAACAAAAAGCCATCGCTGGATTTTGGGATTGCAATCCGTTTGCGGTTACTTATTCAGGTCATGCCGCCATGGGAATGAAAAAAATTTCACCAGGTGGTCATTGGATCGGCATTACGGGTATTGTTTGTCGTAAGGCAAATGCCTCACTGCAAAAGACAATTACCGCACACACACTCATCGCACTTTCATTGCACGATGCCTTTGTAAGTTGCTGGCATGAAAAATACCACAGCGACCGCATTCGTCCAGAATCTGCGATCAACAAATATGTAGATGAAGAGTGGCGACCACTACTGCAAACGCCACCGTTCCCGGAATACACCAGCGGCCATAGTGTAATCTCCACCGCCAGTGCCGAGGTACTGAGTCACCTCTTCGGAGAAAACTTTGCATACGTGGACACCTCCGAGGAATATTTTGGATTGCCGGCCCGGTCATTCCAATCATTTAAAGCGGCATCGCAGGAGGCTGCCATCTCTCGCCTTTATGGTGGCATCCATTTTCGTGATGCTATTGAGGCGGGTCAACGCCAGGGCGAAGCCATTGGAAAATACATTGTTGAAAAAATCAAAAACGGGAATGCCCGTAGATAATGAAGAGCCTAATCGTCGGCAGGTGGCGGTTCCTGGTTTTTTTTAAGATCAGTTAATAAACACAAATACCATGACAAAAAAATCAATTCTATTCGCCATTGCTCTTGCAGCCATTTGGTATGCATGTAGTACCGAAGGGCGGTATTCTGATGCAATTCCGGAGGAAATCAGCTACAATTTCCATGTTCGCCCGATCTTATCGGACAAATGTTTCGCTTGTCACGGTCCCGATGCAGGCAAACGCCAGGCCGATTTGCG
This sequence comes from Haliscomenobacter sp., assembly GCF_040403615.1. Classification (NCBI taxonomy): domain Bacteria; kingdom Pseudomonadati; phylum Bacteroidota; class Saprospiria; order Saprospirales; family Haliscomenobacteraceae; genus Haliscomenobacter; species Haliscomenobacter sp. The sequence goes on from NZ_JBBAKG010000025.1 coordinate 58,047, forward strand.
TCTGGATATAGAGGAATTTGCCTTCCAACCCTTGAAGGAAACCAAAGGAGCCTATGCCATTGTAAGTGGCAAACCTGAGGAATCGGAGGTATACAAGCGCATCACGTCAGAAGAGCCCGATTATACGATGCCTACGCCCGAGTCACACCTGGGAGCATTGAGCGGCCGGGAGATAAAAATCATTAAAAATTGGATAAAACAAGGGGGAAAATATGAGAAACATTGGGCTTTTACGAAACCCAAAAAAGCGCCTTTGCCAACAGTAAAAAATAAAAATTGGGTTAAAAATGAAATAGATTATTTCACCCAAGCCAAAATGACCGAACGCGGTTTGACGCCGAATAAAGAAGCAGATCCGGCTTATCTTTTAAAACGAGCTGCTTTAGACATTACCGGTTTGTTGCCTTCGATGGAATTGATGAACAAATTCGCTGCCGATCAGCGCCCGGACGCTTATGAAAAAGCCATCGATCAACTTTTGGCGACGCCGCAGTATGGCGAAAAAATGGCCTTGTATTGGCTCGACATAGCGCGTTATGCCGATAGTTATGGCTATCAGGACGATAATGTCCGAACGCAATGGGCTTGGCGCGATTGGGTGATTCATGCTTTTAACAAAAATATGCCCTATGATCAATTTATCACCTGGCAATTGGCGGGCGATTTGGTACCTGGTTCGAAAAAAGAAAGCATCTTGGCCACGGCCTTTTTGCGCAACCACAAATACACGGAAGAAGGCGGTATTATCCCCGAAGAGTACCGCATCGAGTACAATTTAGATAAAACCAAAACCTTTACCAAAGGCGTTTTAGCCCTCACTGCCGAATGCGCTCAATGTCATAGCCATAAGTACGACCCTATTTCTCATCAGGAATATTACCAGATGTTTGCTTTTTTTAACAACAGCAAAGAGGTGGGTTTTGAAGGCGACGTGAGCCAGTCGCTACCAGCTAAAAATCCTAAAATGACCTTGACAGATACCGAAATCAAAAATATTTTCAAATTTATCAATAAAAAAGATACGGGTTCGATAACGGTGTCCGTCATGGGCGACTTGGATACGGTACGTCCTACCTATATCCTCGATCGTGGAGCTTATGACAAACCCACAAAGGCTGTGAAACCGCTGGCTTTTGCCGCGGTTATGCCTTTTGACACCACGAAATTGCCACGCAACAGGCTTGGTTTGGCGAAATGGACGGTGAACAAAAACAACCCATTGACTGCCAGGGTTTTTGTCAACCATATGTGGCAGGAGTTCTTCGGCAATGGCATCGTAAGCACAACGGGCGACTTTGGGATGCAAGGCAATTTGCCAACCCATCCCGAACTCTTGGACTGGTTGGCCGTAGATTTCATGGAGCACAATTGGAACATTAAACGCCTTGTCAAACAGATTTTACTATCCGCCACCTACCGCCAATCGGCAAAAGTAAGCGACGAGCATTTGGCAGTTGATCCGGAGAATATCTATTTGTCCCGCTATACCCGCACCCGAGTCAAAGCGGAGTTTGTCCGCGATATTGTGTTGGCCAGCAGCGGTTTATTGCATAAAGAAATAGGCGGCCCCAGCGTAAAACCTTACCAACCCAAAGGCTTGTGGGAAAAGGCGAGCTCTGGCCGCGGCGTTTTAGCCAAATATGACTTGGACGAAGGTAGCGATTTGTATCGCCGGGGCATGTACACCTTCATCAAACTGACGGTACCACCTCCTTCCATGGTTATGTTTGATGCCAGCAACCGCGACCAATGCGAGGTCAAACGCTCCAAAACTAATACGCCCTTACAGGCACTAATCATGTTGAATGACCCCACTGTATTGGAGGCTTCTCGTTCTTTTGCCCAACGGCTTCTGACCGAACAAAATACGCTCGATGACAAAATCACCAAAGCCTTTCAAACGATCATTTGCCGAAAACCCTCCCAAAAAGAAAAAGCAATTTTGACCTCCTATTTCAAGGAGCAGTTAACGCTTTTTCAGAACAAAAAACTAGACGCTATTAAAACCCTTACCATTGGCGCTTCGGAGCTCAATAGAGCCATCGATTTGAACCAATCGGCGGCTTTGATGAAAGTGGTCAGTACGATTTACAACCTGGAAGAAGCGATTACAAAAAGCTAAAAAAACCAATCATGGAAAAAGAAATCTTAGAGCACGGTCTCAATACAAACCGTCGCAAATTTCTCTCAAAACTCGGCATTGGCATTGGCAGCGCCGCACTCGGTTCTTTGTTGATGCCCGATCTGTTCGGCAGCAATGAAGAAGCCATCATGACAGGTCTGCCGCATTTTGCCCCAAAGGCCAAACGGGTAATTTACCTGTTTCAAAACGGTGCGCCCTCACAGCTAGATTTATATGATTACAAACCCAAATTGAATGAAATGTTTGGGCAAGAATTGCCCGCCTCAATTCGCATGGGCCAACGGCTCACCGGCATGACCGCAAGCCAGGCCAGCTATCCCTTAGCAGGGTCTGTTTTCAAGTTCAATCAATATGGCGAGCACGGTACCTGGCTAAGTGAATTGCTGCCTTACACCTCGAAGATTGTCAATGACATTTGCGTGATAAAAACCATGCATACGGAAGCCATCAACCACGATCCAGCTTTGACTTTTTTCCAAACCGGCGCACAAGTGGGCAATCGCCCCAGTTTTGGTTCATGGCTGAGTTATGGCTTGGGCAGTGAAAACAAAAATTTGCCCGCTTTTTGCGTCCTCCTGTCGCAGGGCAAAGGCAACGGCCAAGGCGTGTATTCCAAACTTTGGACCAACGGCTTCCTGGATGCTACGCACCAAGGCGTACAATTCAGCAGCGGTGAAAATCCGGTGTTGTACCTCAACAATCCGGATGCCATTGATAAAGCAGACCGCCGCAAAATGCTCGATCAAGTGGCCGCCCTCAATAATGAAAGCTATAACACCTTTGGCGATCCCGAAATCCAGGCCAAAATCCAGCAATACGAAATGGCCTTTCGGATGCAATCGGCGGTTCCTGAAGTCACCGACTTGCGCAACGAACCAAAGGATGTGATTAAAATGTATGGCCCCGATTGCCTCATCCCTGGCACTTACGCCGCCAACTGCCTTTTGGCCCGCAAACTCTCTGAAAACGGCGTTCGCTTCGTACAATTGTACCATCAGGGTTGGGACGGTCATGGCAACCTCCCCGGCGAGATCAGAGGGCAATGCAAGGACACCGATCAGGCTTCCGCCGCTTTGATAACCGACCTTAAACAACGTGGTTTGTTGGATGAAACGCTCGTGATTTGGGGTGGCGAATTCGGACGTACCAACTTCTGCCAGGGCCCCCTTACCAAAGAAATGTACGGCCGCGACCACCACCCACGCTGCTTCTCCATTTGGATGGCTGGCGGCGGTGTCAAGCCGGGCGTTTACGGCGAAACGGACGAATTTGGCTACAACATCACCGAAAATCCAGTTCACGTCAATGATTTTCACGCTACAGCCCTGCATTTGTTGGGTCTTGACCATGAAAAATTGACTTACAAACATTTGGGCCGGCGGTATCGCTTGACGGATGTAGCGGGTAAGGTGGTGAAAGGAATTTTGGCATAACCTATTTGAAGTATGAAAAGGAACGAATTTATAAAAGCAAGCTCACTTGGGTTGCTCGGTGCCACATTGCCTATTCAGTATATGGGCAAACAGGAAGTCATTCTGGGGCACAACAACAAGCGTTACAAAATCAATACCCGCTGGAGTCAGGCAGATGCAGCACGGTATCCGGTCAACAATTGCCATGAAATGGTACAGGATAAAAAAGGCCGAATCCTGTTGCTGACCGATGAAACCCGCAACAACGTGTTGATTTACGATAAAAACGGGAAAATACTGGACAGTTGGGGCACAGAATACCCGGGCGCGCATGGATTTACATTGTTCCATGAAAATGGAGAGGATATGCTCTTCATCTGCGACAACAACCGGCATCAGGTCATCAAAACGACCATTGACGGGCGGGTTCTGATGACTTTGGATTATCCAAAAGAGAGCGGCGTTTATGCAAAAGCCGAAGAATACGTCCCAACGGAAACCGCCATTGCACCCAATGGCGACATTTACGTGGCAGACGGTTACGGCAAAGACTACGTCATCCAGTACAACTACAAGGGCGAATACATCCGTCATTTTGGCGGCAAGGGCGATACGCCAGCGCATTTGAGCAATGCGCATGGCATTTGTGTAGATCTTCGCGACAAGGTAAATCCTTGTTTAGTGGTCACTTCGCGCCTTCAAAATGCCTTCAAACGTTATGATTTGGCCGGGAAATACTTGGAAACGATAGATTTAAAAGGAGCCTGGGTCTGCCGTCCGGTTATCAAAGGCGAGTACTTATACGCGGCTGTTTTACAATCGAATAACAGTACCGGCGCGCAATCGGGTTTTGTGACCATTTTGGATAAAAACAACAAAGTTGTGTCCAACTTAGCCGGAAGCATGCCGCAATATCAGGGCAATCAGATCGAGGAAATGTACCAAACCATCAAGGCATTTCAATACCCGCACGATGTGTTGATTGACGACGAGGAATGTATGTATGTGGCGCAATGGAATTCAGGAAAAACGTATCCAATCAAGTTAGAACCCGTTATTTGATTTGCATGAAAAATTTGATTTTACCAACGCTGTTACTCCTCTGCACCGTTTCTACCAACGCTCAGGACAACTTCCAACTGGCTCGGCCTTTGCTGAAATACCCATCCGTATTTTTTACCAATGAGGTGGCCGTTGAAATGGCTTTTGCGGAAGCGAATACCCAAATACGCTATACTTTAGATGGGCAAGAACCCACCGAAAATGCGCCGCTGTATACGCAGCCCGTTCGGATTACCAAGGGGTTCACAACTGTCAAAGCGCGGGTATTTAGTAAAATTTATCAGCCCTCCGATGTGGTGGAAGCAACTTTCATCAAAGATGGTTTGCCGATAAAATCGGTTGAAAACACCCCGCCAAATCAAAAATACAAAGGTTCGGGCGCAATGACTCTGATCGACAATAAAGGCGGAACAACCAATATATCGAGCAATACCTGGTTGGGTTTTCAGGCGGATACCGTCGAAATTGTGATGCATTTACCCAAAAAAGAAAAGGTCAAAAACGTGTTGGTGAATCTTTTACGCGACTATGGCTCCTGGATTTTTTTACCCGAAAAAATAGAAGTGTATGCTTTTAAAAACAATGCATTTCAACTCGTTGACAACAAAGCATTTAAACAGGACAACAACATCAACGGATCTGCTTGTGTGGCCGTCGTATCTGCACTGAAAAACGGCATCAGAACAGATAAACTCAAGATTCAACTGTATCTGGTCAAACAAATTCCCGATTGGCACGCCGGAAAGGGAAACAAGAGTTGGATTTTTATAGATGAGGTAAAAGCGTATTAACACACCGTGTAGACTTTCCAAGTCTCTCAGAAAGCCTGGCTAATTTTGAATCGCATGAAAAACATAGTTTACAATATAACCTTGGGTATCAATTGCCTACTGGCCTTTCTCGTACTATTTAGCGAGTCGTTGGTTATACCATCTTGGTTGCAGGTTGTGGGGCGGATGCACCCTTTATTGCTGCATTTTCCTATTGTTTTATTGGTGATTGCCGCGGTTTGGGAATTGTTTTTACATAAAAAAACAACCACAAAGGAGGAATCGGGAAAAACCGAAATCGGCGATTATTTACTACTATCTGCTGCATTTACGGCGGCTTTGTCAGCCTTGATGGGCTTTTTTTTATCGCAGGAAGAGGGCTACAACGTCGAAGCGATTGCGTGGCACAAATGGACGGGCGTAGTCGTTTCCTTGGCCGCATTTGGCTGGTTTACGTTTAAAAATACCATTCGAGCGTCTGCATTGCTCTCGCGTTTGGCGAGTGGAGCGAGCCTTGTGGCCATTATCATGGCGGGGCATCAGGGCGCGAACATTACGCATGGCGAAGACTTTTTAACCGCCCCGCTACAATCCAAAAACGAGGAGGTAAAAGTGTCGTTGGAAGATGCAGTGGTGTTTACGGATTTGGTAAAACCAATTTTAGAAAAAAAATGTATAAACTGTCACAATAGCCAAAAATCAAAGGGCGAATTGCTCATGGAAACTCCGGAGCAGCTTCTGAAAGGTGGCAAACACGGCAAATTATGGAACGTAGATACCGCCGATTTGGGTTTGCTCGTACAGCGCATTCATTTGCCGATGGACGCTAAAGAACATATGCCACCCGCAGGAAAATCCCAATTGACCAGTGATGAAATAGATATTTTACACTATTGGATAAAAAGTGGAGCCGATTTTAAGAAAAAAGTAATCGAATTGGCCGATATCGATCCGTTGAAAATATTGGCTGCATCCCTGCTCAAAACAAGCGATGTAGAAACCTTTACCTTTGAAGCGGCGAATGAAGGGACGATTAAAAAATTGAATACCAATTATCGGGTTATCGCGCCTTTGGCTTTGGGTTCACCCGCATTAAGCGTTGATTTTTTCGGTGCATCGCAGTTTGACAACACGCAATTGAAAGCCTTGCAAGCCATAAAAAAGCAGATTGTGCAGTTGAATCTGAATAAAATGCCTGTAAAGGACGAAGATTTAAAAACGATTGCCGGTTTCGAAAACCTGAGAAAACTCAATTTGTCTTTTACCCAAATTACGGGTACAACATTAAACGAGCTTAAAAACCTTAAATATCTGCACACCTTATCGCTCTCTGGTACCAAGCTCAAAAATGCAGACTTAGCGGCGTTAAAAGACTTGCCCGCACTAAAAGCCCTAAACTTGTGGAATACCAGCGTTGCTAAAAAAGATATAATTGCTTTAAAATCAGCATTGTCTAAAACGACCATCGAAACGGGTTTTGACGGGGATACCATCATTGCCCAATTGAGCATGCCGATATTGGTCAATGACGACATTCAGGTTTTTCGGGAAGACACCAGAATCAAACTGAACCACTACGTAAATGGAGCGGTCATTCGCTACACCTTGGATGGCACGGTGCCCGATAGCCTGACCTCGCCCGTGTACACCGAGGAGGGCATTCTGATCAATAAAACCGCCGTTCTGAACGCCAAAGTCTATCTTGACGGTTGGATTAGCAGCGATACGCTAACCCAACAATTTTATAGGGCAGGTTTTATGGCAGATTCCATACGTTTGGTACAGCAGCCACATCCGCAATATTCGGGGAAAGGCAAGATGCTGTTTGATGGAAAATTGGGCGATAAAAACTTTAAAAGTGGCAAATGGCTGGGCTTTAAAGAGAGCTTTTTTGAAGGTTATGCTTATTTTAACCAGCCTATTCGTGTTTCAAAAGTCACTTTCAGCGCCCTGATCGATATTGGCAGTTACATCATGCCCCCGAAGGAAGTACAAGTGTGGGGTGGCAACAGCGCCTCGGATTTGGTTTTGTTAAAAACGATTAATCCTCAACAACCGGATAAAATCACACCAATGAGTTTACACGGTTTTGAATGTAGTTTTAACCCAAAACAAGTACGCGTCTTGAAATTGGTCGGAAAATCGATACAAAAATTACCAAACTGGCATCCGGGGAAAGGCGATAAAGGCTGGTTTTTTGTGGATGAGGTGTTTGTGAATTGAAGACAAAAAAATGAAGAGAATAATTTTTGCATGGCCACTTCTTGTCTTGCTATACCCCGCGTGGCCACAAGAGGTTATTTAATTCAATGGGATTTTAAACTCAAAAAAATGAGCTTTCGCATCGCTATCTTTTTACTACTTTCTACCAGCACATTTGCGCAAACGCAAAAGATGCCTTATAAGAATCCTGCATTGCCTATTGAACAACGCGTGAATGATCTGCTAAGCCGCATGACGGTAGAAGAAAAATTCTGGCAATTATTCATGATTCCTTCTAATACGGATGTGTTGACCACACCGCAAGATAAGCTCGCCTACAAAAACGGAATCTTCGGTTTTCAACTCAGTGCAGCTTCGCAAGGCGGCAACACGGCCGAGCAAATGATTACCTACAACGCCACCGAAAATGGTGAAGCGATCTTAAAGAAGCTCAATGCCATTCAGAAATATTTTGTAGAAGAAACAAGGCTCGGCATTCCTATCATTGCGTTTGATGAAGCACTGCATGGCCTCGTGCGTGAAGGTGCCACTACCTTTCCGCAAGCTATCGGATTAGCTGCTTCGTTTGATACACTGTTAATGAATCGAGTGGCAACGGCCATTGCTACCGAATGCAAAGCGCGCGGCATCCGGCAGATTCTTTCGCCTGTTATCAATATCGCTACCGATGTGCGCTGGGGACGAGTAGAAGAAACGTATGGAGAAGACCCTTTTCTCTCTTCCGAGATGGGTGTAGCGTTTGTGAAATCTTTTGAAAAGATGCAGATCATCACAACACCCAAACACTTTATTGCTAACGTAGGCGATGGTGGCCGAGATAGTTATCCGATTCATATGAATGAGCGCTACCTACAAGAAATAATTTTCCCACCTTTCAAAGCAGTATTTAGTCGAGGCGGTGCGCGCTCGGTAATGACGAGTTATAACTCGCTCGATGGAACTCCAAGTTCAGCAAACGACTGGTTACTCAATCAAAAACTAAAACGTGACTGGAAGTTTGGAGGTTTTGTTATTTCCGATGCGGGTGCTGTTGGTGGTTCACTTGTGCTGCATAACACATCTCCCGATTATGCCACATCAGGTGCACAAACGGTAAATGGAGGATTAGATGTTATTTTTCAAACTGCGTACGATCACTATAAATTATTTCTACCTGCATTCATAGATGGTCGTGTAGATGATAAGAAGTTAGACGGAGCAGTAGCTAGAGTGTTGAAAGCTAAGTTTGAGTTGGGCCTCTTCGAAAATCCCTACATGTCAGTTGAACAGTTGAAAAAGATTTCAAACGTAGATCAAAAGAAACTTGCACGGGAAGCAGCAATTAAATCGATGGTATTGTTAAAAAACAAGAATCAGACCCTGCCTTTATCGAAACAAATAAAGTCAGTTGCAGTCATCGGTTCTGATGCTACCGAAGGAAGACTAGGTGGCTATAGCGGTCCCGGTAACGGAGTAGTCACTGTTTTGCAAGGCTTGCAAAAGCGCACTGGCATTAAAGTGAACTATGCAATAGGTGCCGACCGCAACAATAAAGAGTGGGTAGTTGTTCCTGCGGACAATTTGAAATCAGTGACTGGCAAGAAAGGCCTAAGTGCTCTTTACTTTAAAAATATTGATCTCAGCGGAAAACCGTTGCTCACAAGGCAAGACGAGCAAGTCAATTTTCATTGGACACTCTTTGGCCCTGATGAACAACTAGGCAATAGTTTTTATTCTGCCCGTTGGGAGGGATTCATTACTTCTCCGAAAACCGAAGTGCTAAGAATCGGGTTGGATGGAAATGATGGCTTCCGCCTCTACGTTAATAATCAACTGCTTATTGATCGTTGGGAAAAAAAGACCTATACCACTGAGTTGGTCGATTTTAATGCTGAGAAAAACAAATCGTATCCCATACGAATTGAGTTTAAAGAAACCACAGGCAACGCGCACATTCGATTGATTTGGGACCTTGGTGTCACGAAAGTGTGGGAGAAGCAAATTGAGGAAGCAGTAGAAGTGGCCAAACAGTCTGAAGTGGCGATAATCGTAGCCGGAATTCACGAAGGCGAGTTTCAAGACCGTGCGTTTCTTTCATTGCCTGGTCATCAAGAAGAGTTAATCAATCGCGTATCGGCCATAGGTAAACCAGTAGTGGTGATTCTGGTGGGTGGAAGTGCGATTACTATGCACAATTGGTTGAACAAGGTCAATGCCGTAATCGATATTTGGTATCCAGGCGAGGAAGGTGGCCATGCGTTGGCAGATGTATTATTTGGCGATGCAAGTCCCGCTGGTCGATTGCCCATTACTTTTCCGTTGCACGAAGCCCAGCTACCCCTGGTTTATAATCACAAACCGACTGGTCGCGGTGACGATTACCATAACCTTAGCGGCCTACCGCTCTTCCCATTTGGTTACGGACTTACCTATACCACGTTTGCTTACAGCAATATGCAGGTCTCAAAATCGGCAATCAAAAAAACAGAACAAGCACAAGTCTACTTTGAGTTGCAGAATACGGGCAAGTATGCCTCGGACGAAGTGGTGCAGCTTTATATAAAAGACGATCTCGCCACAGTTGCCCGGCCCGTGTTGGAACTGAAAGGTTTTCAGCGTGTTCACCTTAAGCCTGGAGAGAAAACGATCGTGCGGTTTATGATTACTCCCAATATGCTTGAGATGCTTGATAAAAATCTTCAACCTGTGATCGAACCGGGAAACTTTTCTATAATGGTGGGAAGTTCTTCAAGAGCAATTGAATTAACGACAGTGTTGACTGTCACTGAATAATCGTTTTCTGCAAGGTCACTGCCTGTTATAATCCGTCAGTACATGTGTTTGCCCCACTACCAAGCTGGCATCCGGGAAAAGGTGATAAAGGCTGGTTTTTTGAGGATGAGGTGTTTGTGAATTAGGGTAACCATGTGAATAGCCTACATCAAACCTTGCGCGTCGTCTAATTTCTGAATCTCTTTTTTCACCTCATCTATCAGCTGTTGCTCGGAGGGTAGGTACAGGTGATACTTGCTGGCGATTATTGAATTGTTGTTTTGAGGGAGTGAGATTTTCACAACAGCATCGTTTTTATCGGTGCAAAGCAAGATACCGATGCAAGGGTTCTCAAAATCCTGTTTTTCAAACCTATCGTAATAATTGACATACATCTGCAATTGCCCTAAATCTTGGTGTGTGAGTTTTCCCGTTTTTATTTCGATCAACACGAAACACTGCAACAAGCGGTTGTAAAAAACGAGGTCTATAAAAAAGTCATCCCCTTCTATGTGGATTCTTTTTTGTCTGGCGACAAATGTAAAACCATTGCCCAACTCTAAAATAAAGTCTTGCAAATGGGTAATGATCGCCGTTTCCAAATCCTTTTCGTAATAACTTGCCTCACGTTTTAAGCCCAAAAACTCTAATACCATTGGGTCTTTGATGATTTCCTTAGGTTCTTGGGGTAGTTTTTCGGCTCTCGCCACTGCCAACACCGATTGCACATCGTTGCTCATCAGCAAACGCTCAAACAACAAACTATTGATTTGGCGTTCTAACTGTCTTGCCGTCCAGTTGTTTTTCTCGGCTTCGGCTATATAAAAGGCTCGTTTTTCTTCTTTGTCAATGCGAATGAGCAACTTATAATGCGTCCAATTGAATTGCGAACGCAGTGCGTTCGTATTTGGAAACATTCGGTAAAACTGTCGATTCATTTCCAACTGCCTTACCGAAAAGCCGCTCCCCATTTGCGGCTGAAACGTTGTGGAGATAGATTTTATCAGGTAAGTACCATAATCGGCGCGGTCTTTGCCTTGCTGCTCCTCTTCAAAGATGACCTTGCCAATTTGCCAGTACATGAGCACCCGCTCGGAGTCTATCGCCCGAGCTGCCTTTTGCTGCGCATTCGCGATTATCGCCTGAATATCTGCTATAATGGAAGGGTTTATCAGCATGGTCTATCAAATTCGACTGAGTAAAGAGGTGTGTTTTCGCAAACAAAATATTAAAAAATACAAAACAAAAACAAAAAAGTTTTTTAATGCGCTTTTTGAATGTTTTTTTTGGGGGCTTCCTGTCTGTTGTCCAAATTCTGTCTATTATGAGGTTTATGGGTGAAATTTCTGCTAACGGTCAGGGCTTTGCGTTCAGGCGGGTTTCGGAGTACAAAACTATCAATAAGCACTGAACTTAAATAGAAGTACAAAGCTCCAAGTTTGCACGTCATCCCGCCTGACGTAAAACCCGTGGTATTGCTCGCTTTCTATTTAATTTTTGCACATTTAGCTATTTTAAAAGTTCTTTGTTCACCTGTGGAGTCAATGAGTTGATAAATGTCTTCTCCTTTAATTTTAACTGCCGTTTGTCCAACTTTTGCAAAGTCGAGAATTTCTTTGTTTGGTTTTAAATTGTAATGATAGTCTACATATTCTTTAGTGCTGTCATTAAGTCTTATGTGAAGAGTAAAAAAACGTCCATGCATAAAATTGTCGTAATCAAATGTACTGATGTAAGTAATTCGTCCCGAAAATTCTTGTTCTATGTTTTCTCTGCACGCATTTTCTAGTACCTCTTTACCGGCTTCTTGCATGGAAAAGTAATATTTCACCCAAAATCCAGCATATCCTATTAGACAAAGAAGTCCGATTGTCAAAACAGTTATTCCATCTTTTCTTGTCATAATTTTCGTCTGCCAAATTATTTTTTTGATTGAATTCAAAATGTTAAGTTAAATCATCTCAACCAACCCCAAATCCCGAATACACCCTTCCCTCTTCAGGTACAAAACCCAAAACAATATCTTCAGCAGGAACACCCAACTTTACTAATTCTTCAGCAACTTCCGCTTCGGTCCAATTTTGAATGACCCATATTTTTTCATTTCGAATATCAAAGTGCATCATTACATCAAAAGAGAAAGCTCCTTTATGCCATCCTGTGCTGACCAACTGGAAGTGGTTGTGTTCACGATCTGTAATGAGCATTTTTTCCAATCCAGGAGCATTGGCATAAGGTGTTGATGCATATTCTTGCAAATAAGCCACCAACAAATCCTGATAATGCTTTACTTTATCCATTGTACAATGGTTTTGGCAGTGAGCCATCAGCCCCATGAACATATCTAATTGCTCACCGCTGACTGCTGAAAGCTCACAGCTCATAGCCAACCGCTCACTTCAACTCCGCCGATCCAAACAGCACCGAGAACGCTTTGCACCAGATCAAAACAAACTTTTGAGATTTAACATCCACATTATCTGGAACTGCAATCCGTACATTGCCTAAAGTCAGTTTGCTTGAAATTTCGGTGAAATTATCGGCTTTGAGCGAAGTAGAGAGGTAAATCCGCAGGTCAGGCCCATTATCCGTTTTAAAATTTTCCAACAACAGGAACCGCTTCCCATCCTTGTCTTTGATCAATTTTGCGGTGCCCGAAGCGCTATGCAGGCTAGAATTTATGAAAGAACCCGTGGCAAGTACCTGATCCGTATCGACTGGAATTATGGCATCATCAGCAACGTTGGGTTTGGAACAAGCCAAAGCGATGAGGCTTAGGGCTAGAATAAGAAATGACTTGTACATGGTACGGTATTTTATGTCTGGAATAGAATGATTGTCCCCATTTTAACGACATTCTTGCTCCCTTTGTTTCTCGTTGACTTGTCGCGACCGGAACAGTTTTACTTGATTTCCAAAAGTCTTTACTTGTAACCAAACTGCTTCAGCAGATAATCATCGTTGCGCCAGTTGTCTTTTACTTTGACAAAAAGCTCCAAAAAGACTTTTTTCTCCAAAAAAACTTCCATGTCCAGGCGGGCATCCATGCCCAGTTTTTTGATGGACACCCCACTTTTACCAATCAAAATGGATTTTTGGGTATCGCGTTCTACGAAGATCGTAGCCGAAATGCGGGCAATAGGTTTCCCACCCACGGTCTTGTCTTCCTTGAAATCCTCCACGATGACCTGGGTGGCGTAGGGAATTTCCTGGTGGTAGAGCAGCATGATTTTTTCGCGGATGATTTCGCTCACAAAAAAACGCTCTGGCCGGTCGGTGAGTTGATCTTTGGGGTAATATTCAGGCCCTTCGGGCAAATTTTCCTTCAGGGTACTCAGCAATAAGTCGGTATTGGTTTTTTTCAAGGCAGAGATCAGAATCAAGGTAGCTTGTGGCAATTGCTCGATCCAAAACGTTTTCAATTCTTCCAGCTTGGCCTCATCCACCAGATCGATTTTGTTCAACACCACAAACATCGGAATGCTGATCTGTTTGCGCAGTTGTACCAGGAGGTTGTCTTCGGGTTGGTAAGATTCCAGCACATCGGTGACCAATACCATGAGGTCGGCATCCTCAAAAGTGGATTGCACGAAGGAGTTCATGGCATTGTGCATCTTGTAGGCCGGCTTTTCTACAATTCCTGGGGTGTCGGACAACACCATCTGAAAATCTTCGCCACTCAAGATGCCGATGATGCGGTGGCGCGTAGTTTGCGGCTTGTTCGTGATGATCGACATCCGCTCCCCCACTAGGGCATTCATCAACGTGGATTTTCCCACGTTGGGGTGGCCAATGATATTGATAAAACCAGACCGGTGCATACTCTTACTTCTAATGCGAATAATGGGTTTACGTTTACTAAACTTTTAAAGTTTAGTAAACGTAACTATTCTAAAAGATCCCATCCCTGAGGCAGCTGCTTGAGTTTGCCGTTGACCATTTTGTCCAGAATCTGGTAAATGTCCGCAGGCTTGAAAGGCCGCCAGTTGATGTTGTTGAATTCTGGCCCAAAGTTAAGGTAATATTGCAGTTTGTTGTCTTTCATTTCTTCGTGCACGTGCTGAAGGGTGTTGATCATAACGATCCAGCCGTCTTCGTCCTTGATGTCTTCGTACCATTCTTCGTAGTAATCGTTGTCACCGCTGTGGAAATTCAGCACGTTTTCACAAATGAAAATGTAGCGGTAAATGCCTTTTTCGATCATAAAATCCACCAAATCCCGCTTGAGAAAAATGCTGTCATCGTACAGGCAATCGTTCCATTCGCCGATCATCTCAATGATGGCGTAGCCCTCTTCGTAATCGGCAAACAAGACTTTGAGGTACAAAGTATGCGAACCAAAAAAATCCCACTGCGGGTGGATAAAGAAGTTGTAAATCTTATTGGTGTAGTAAAATTCACTGTACTCCCGTCCATAAAATGGGGAGTTGATGTCTTCAGCAGCCAGGTAATCATCTCGCCAGCGGTAGTAAGGTTCAAGATCTTGCACAGTATCAAAAATTTATAATAAATATCTTAAAACAGGAAAAGCGGGAAAAGGGTTGAAAAAAAACAACCTAGCTTCTACGAAAATCGCTAATGTTGCGGGGATTATTTTACAAAAATAGCTCAATGTTTAAAATAGCCATCACCGGGCCGGAATCTTCGGGCAAAACGACCCTGGCAATTGCCCTGGCAGCACACTACCAAACGGCATATGTACCGGAGTTTTCCAGGTTGTACCTCGAAAATCACGGTGCAGCATACCAGGAGGCAGATTTGCTCGAGATTGCCAAAGGCCAGTCCAGCTGGGAACTGGTGTATGCCCGCGATGCCAAACGCCTGCTGATTTGTGATACAGATTTGCTGGTGGTCAAAATATGGTCAGAGGTGCGGTTTCAGGAATGTCACCCCTGGATCGAGCGGCAATTGCACCTGCATCCTTACGACCTGTTTTTGCTCTGCAAACCGGATTTGCCCTGGGAACCCGATCCCCTACGGGAAAATCCGCATGACCGGGATCAGCTGTTTCAACGGTATGTCAATGCGTTGGAAGACATGCATGCTCCTTATGTGGAAATTGGTGGCCTTTCTTTTGAACAACGGATGGCTTTGGCGGTTTCTAATATAGATCAGTTTTTAGGATTTGCAGGTTAAAAGGAAAGTTTTAGCTTTGCGACCAGTTGCGGCAACCCTTGCGGTTGCCTAAATACACAAGGCAACCGCGAGGGTTGCCGTTACTCTCATTTGGGGTGCCCTACCGTACGGGCTGAGATCATACCCATTGAACCTGGCCAGGTAATTCTGGTGAGGAAAATGAGCACCTTCGACAAACTTGCTTAACCGCAAGCCCCAGGTGCACGAAGGTATTACACTGTCAAACCCCTTGACGGTGATTTCCCACGACAATTGTCTTGGGTTCATTCTCTTGATCAAAAAGCCATGAAAGACATGCTGCTGCGATCAAGGGCTAATTTTTCATGCATGAAAATCAGATTTATTTTGTTGGCAATGCTCCTGGGATGGAGCTGCAACGCATGGGCACAGGTGAGCCTACGTGGAAAAATCACTGATGCCCAAGGGCAAGCGGTTGAAGGTGCCAATGTTTGGCTGGAAGGACTCAAACGCGGTACTACCAGCGATCGGTTTGGTGGATTCAGTTTGCCCAATCTGCGCACTGGCACCTTTCAGGTGGTGATCAGTTACGTAGGATACCAGGATTTGGTGGAGACGGTGAAGTTGGAGAGTACCCACGAACTTGCTTTTGTACTGAGCGAGAAAACCTACAACATGGACGCTCTCGTGGTCAAAAGCACCCGCTCTGACCGCAAAACACCCATGACTTACGCCAACCTGAACGCCGAACAAATCAACAAAAACAACCAGGGCCAGGACGTGCCTTTCATCCTGCAATGGACACCCTCGGCGGTGGTGACTTCCGATGCTGGAGCGGGCATTGGCTACACCGGCATCCGCATCCGAGGCACTGATGCAACGCGGATCAACGTGACCATCAATGGCATTCCGCTCAATGATTCCGAATCGCAAGGGGTATTTTGGGTCAACATGCCCGATTTTTCGAGTTCCACCAACGATGTACAAATTCAGCGGGGCGTGGGTACTTCTACCAATGGCGCAGCCGCTTTTGGGGCGACTATCAACCTGAATACCGCCAAAGTACGCCAAGATCCTTATGCCGAAATCAATGGTACCGTGGGGTCGTTCAACACCCTGCGCAGCAATGTACAGTTTGGAACCGGCCAACTCAAGAGCGGCTTCAGTGTAGACGGGCGCCTGTCCAAAATTACTTCGGACGGTTACATCGATCGCGCCAGTTCTGATTTGAATTCCTACTACCTTTCAGCGGCCTGGACGGGCAAAAAACAGTTGTTGCGCCTGAACGTATTTTCGGGCCACGAAATCACCTACCAGGCCTGGAATGGCGTACCCGCCAACCTGATCAATGATCCGGCTACCCGCACCTACAACTCGGCAGGGACCGAAAAACCCGGTGAGCCTTACAACAACGAGGTGGACAACTACCGCCAAACCCATTACCAACTCATTTTCAACCGGGCCATTGCTCCGGCCTGGAACCTGAATTTGGCCCTGCATTACACGCGTGGCCTGGGTTTTTATGAGCAGTACAAGGCTGGTGAATCCTTCTCCGATTACAACCTTCAAGCCCCCAATGACTCGATAGAAACCACCGATTTGGTGCGGCAGCTCTGGCTCGACAATGACTTTTACGGCGGGGTATATGCGCTGAACTACAACAAAGGCAAGGTTGATTTCAGCCTCGGCGGCGGCTACAACGTTTACGATGGCCGCCACTACGGCAAACTGCCCTGGTTGCAATATTCCGGAGACTATGTACCAGGGGACAAGTACTACCAAAGCACTTCTTTGAAAAAGGACTTCAACGTATATGCCAAACTCAATTACCAGTTGGCCCGCAGCTTGTATGCCTATGCCGACCTGCAAGCACGTTCGATCCACTATACATTGGAGGGCAATGATCGCCAAAAACGGGACATCAGTCTGGAGGATCAACTGGGCTTTTTTAATCCCAAATTTGGTTTGAGCTACTTACCCAATAGCCGTAGCACCTGGTATGGCTCCTTTGCGGTGGCCAATCGCGAGCCCAATCGGGACGATTACCTGAGTTCCTTATCGAGTGCACCCCGACCAGAACGCTTGTACGACACTGAATTGGGCTACAAATACACGGGCAAAAAAGGCGCACTGGAGCTGGCCTTCTTTCACATGTACTACCGCGATCAACTGGCCATCACCGGGCAAATCAACGACGTAGGGGCGCCCATCAAAATCAACATCCCACAGAGCTACCGCTTTGGACTGGAAATCAATGGCGGATACCAACTGAACAAAGCCTTGCGCATCCAGGGCAACGCCGCCTTCAGCCGCAATAAAATTGTGACCTTCACGGAATACCTGGACGATTACGACGCGGATTTCAATTGGCTGGGGCAAAAGGAATTTGTGCGCAAGCAGAGCGATTTGGCGCTCTCCCCTGCCGTGATTGCGGGCGCAGAACTGGCCTACTCGCCTTTCAATGAGGGCTCCTGGGCTGAAAAACAACACCTGAGCATCGCCCTGCTCAACCGCTACGTGGGCCAGCAATACATCGACAACTCGGGGGACAAAACGAATGTACTCAAGGCGTATACCTTCAGTGACCTACGCATCGTGTACCAACGCAATGGGCAGGTATTAAAGCAGTTCGAATTCAGCTTGTGGGTGAACAACCTGTTCAACACGCTATACTCCTCGAATGCTTGGTCGTATAGGTATTTGTACGGCGGCCAAGGGGCAGTGGATCAGGGCTTGTATCCGATGGCGGGAAGGAATTTGTTGTTGGGAGTGAAGGTGAGGTTTTAGGATACGATTAGGATACAATTTTGAATGACGATTATTTTTTTGTTGATTGTTAACGTTTTACGCAATTCACCAACCCCCAAACCCCTGGAAGGGGAGCAAATTTTCGGTAAGTAAAAACCTTACTTTTTGCTCAAAAGTAGAATATAGACCTAACAAAAGCTGGTCTCCCCTTCCAGGCAGGGTCGATTGGTTCTAGTTTTAAACCATTTTGGATTGGGCTGCGCCCAATCGTTTTTAATAACCGCGACGAC